>CAYZXU010000001.1:0-26838 GCA_964482535.1 uncultured Desulfobacteraceae bacterium
CGATATTAAAGTAAATATAATGCAGAATAAACGCAGATTTCGTCCTGATCCAAAAGCAAAATTAATGGATCAGGTCAAAGAAGTTTTACCTTACCATCATTATGCCTATCGCACAAAAGTTACGTATTGTCAATGGATTGTGCGGTATATCCACGATTATGGAAAAAAATGGGTGACCCCTTTAACACATTAGCCCTCAAATTATACTTCAATGTTTAAATTGACATGCCATTATTTTGTGATTATAATGTAATTACATTGATCGCAACTGGGGGGGGTAATTATGACAACTTTAATTAAAATAGGTAATTCACATGGCGTCCGAATCCCAAAAGCAATTATCGAGCAAGCCCAACTCCGTAATAAAAAATTGGAATTCAAAGTAGTCGATGACGGACTTTTAATCCAACCCGTTAAGAAGGCAAGGCAAGGTTGGAAAGAGCAATTTGATAAGGCAAGTAAGTTAAAAGAATCTGATTACTTAAATCAAGAGTGGCTTGATGCTCCCTTAGCTGATGCAGAGGAATGGGAATGGTAAAGCAAAAGATTCACAGGTTTGATATTTGGTTAGTGCAATTGGACCCAACGCAAGGCTCTGAAATCAAGAAAACCAGACCATGTATCGTGATTTCACCGGATGAGATGACTTCTTTGAAAACAGCTATTGTTGCTCCAATGACTTCCAAGGGCTTCAGCTTTCCAACCCGAATTCAATGTACATTTCAGAAAAAAAAAGGACTAATTCTATTAGATCAGATGAGAGTCGTTGATAAATCCAGACTTATTCAAAAACTTGGTGTAATTTCCAAGACTACACAAATAAAGACCATCAATTGTTTACAAGAGCTTTTTGCATTTTAAAGGGCTGACAAAAAAAACAGGGAGATTTTTTCTTAGTCGAAATTTTATCGGGGCTTTTTTTATTGGCTGATTTTAACCTTAAGCCTATGGAATATATCGTATGAATTCTCGAGAAGTGCCAATTCAATAAAATGCAGGAATATGGACATCTAAAAAGTCTGCAGAATTCTTATTTGAAGCCATAGATTCGGGTAACAGAAAAAAATTCAAAAAACCTATTGCGCAACAATAATTTCACAAGACTACCGGAGTAATACCGGACAAACAAAAAAAGTTCCTGGAAAAAATTCCCAAAAGCTTTGATTTTTAATGGTACGCCCGGCAGGATTCGAACCTGCGACCTGCGGATTCGAAGTCCGACGCTCTATCCAGCTGAGCTACGGGCGCATGAATTAATTTTAAGAAAAATATTCAATTTCATTCAAGAGGGAAGGTAAAAATTTAGACCTGCTTCAAATTATAAATGGGGTGAGTGAAGGGACTTGAACCCTCGACCACCTGGGCCACAACCAGGAGCTCTACGAACTGAGCTACACCCACCACAAGTTAATTTGTATATTTAACAGATTAAATTATTCTATTCAAGGTTTTTTATATGTTTTTAAATAAAATAATTTAAAGCTGCGAAACTTGCTGTTGACCATCAGGTCTTTGTGCTATAAAATTGTTTTTTTATTCATCTAAAACATAAAAAAAATCAGGACAAAATGACCAAATTTCATATTTTTATTATACGGGCTGTACTCGGAGCTGTTTTTGCCGTTGTTTTATCACGTTTTTTTTACCCTGACATAAATCCTGTTTATGTGGCGCTTATAGGAATAGCTCTGGTTGGGCTTTCATACCTGTCAGAAATTTTACGGAACAAATAATCTAAGAGCATAAGGAAAAACTAACCTTTGAAGCAGATTATCCTGGGAACAGCGGGCCATATTGACCATGGAAAAACCTCTCTTATCAAAGCGGTTACAGGTATTAATACAGACAGGCTCAAGGAAGAAAAACTCCGGGGCATAACAATAGAGCTCGGTTTTGCATCAATGGATCTCCCCAGCGGTCAGCATATCGGGATTGTAGACGTTCCAGGCCATGAAAAATTTGTAAAACATATGGTTGCAGGAGCAACCGGAATCGATATTGTTGTACTGGTAATAGCAGCCGATGAAGGGGTTATGCCCCAGACAAGGGAACATATGGATATATGCTCTCTTCTTAATATAAAATACGGGTTTGTAGCCCTGACAAAAACAGACATGGTTGACGAAGAATGGATGGAACTTGTTACAGAAGATATTATGGATTTTGTGCATGGAACCTTTCTGGAAGATGCTCCCATTATTCCGGTTTCTTCCACCACAGGCAAGGGTCTGCCGGAATTTATCGAAACTCTCAATGAATTAAGCTCCAAAATCCCGCAAAAAACTGCAACGGGCCTGTTCCGGCTGCCTGTTGACAGGGTTTTTACAATGAAGGGCTTTGGCACTGTAATAACAGGGACTCTTCTTTCAGGAAAGGTGAACGTTGGCGATAGCATTATGATTTACCCTTCCGGCATAACATCAAAAGTCCGGGGGATTCAGGTACACAACGAGAGTGTGGATACTGCTTTTGCAGGCATGCGTACTGCAATTAATTTCCAGGGTCTTGAAAAAGCATCCATAAACAGAGGGGAAGTATTATCTTCCCCGGAAGCCTTGACACCAAGCTATATGGTTGACCTAACCGTGCAATTTCTTCCAGGCAACAGCAAGCCTTTAAAAAACCGCAGCCGTGTGAGATTTCACACAGGAACCAGTGAAATTCTTGGAGTACTTGTACTGCTTGACAGGGACAAGCTTATGCCGGGCGATTCAGCAGCAGCCCAGATAAGGCTTGACTCTCCTGTGGCAGTAGTAAAAGATGATAACTTTGTTTTAAGAAGTTATTCTCCTGTGCACACCATCGCAGGCGGACAGATTCTTAACCCCATACCAAACAAACATAAATCTTTCAAACCTGAAACCATACAGGGACTGAAAATCATTGCAGAAAATACTCCTGAAGAAGTGGCTGCGCATCATATTAATGAGTCGGGATTAAAAGGTGTTTCGTTTTCCAACCTTAAAATAATGACGAATATGCCTGAAAAAAAACTTTTGAATGTTATGCAGTCCCTCTTGTCTAAAAAAAAAGTTATTATCACAGACAGGGAGAAGCTGACATATATACATGAAAAAACTTTAAAAAAATTAAACGATGATATATTCGGGCATCTTGAAAATTTTCACAAAATACATCCCTTAAAAACCGGAATGTCAAAGGAAGAATTAAAGTCAAAACTTCCGGCTGCTGTGGGGCAAAAGCTGTTTTCCCTTATTATAAACCAGATGACAAAAGAAAAGATAATTACTGCCGAGCAAAGCATAATACACCTTGCAAAGCATTCTGTGTCCCTGGGGATTGACCAGGAAGATTTAAAACAAAAAATAGTTGATGCATATAAAAAAGCAGACCTTACTCCTCCATATTTTAAGGAACTAAGCAATACCTTGAAAATAGAGCCAAAATATGGGAAGGATGTTCTACTCCTCCTTGTTAATGAAAAAATCCTTATTAAGGCAAAAGAGGATCTATACTTTCACGTTGACGCAATTAATGCTTTGAAAACAAAGCTTGTTAATTTTCTTGAAACCAACAAAGAGCTGACAACCCCCCAGTTTAAAGAGATGACCTCTGTGTCACGGAAATATCTCATACCGCTGATTGAATATTTTGATTCTGCAAAGGTTACCATCAGGATAGGTGACATACGAAGGTTAAGATAGAAACCTTAAAGCGATCCCCTCTTGAAACAGCAGACCCTTTGAAGTAAGCCTGCATCTGTTTTTTCTTATTTCAAGAAACCCCTGTTCTTTAAATTCGGCCATTATGCCACTGAACTCTTTTTCAAAATTCATATTAAACCTGTCTTTAAACATAACCATATCTATGCCGTCCGAGGTTCTTAAACCAAGATAAATCGTTTCCATTATCCTCTGGGTCAAATTTAAACTTTCTGTTTTCTCAACAGGTTTACTCCCCAAATTAATTTTTTCGATATACTTTTTGACATCTTTAATGTTCCAGAAACGTTCAGATTCCATAAAAGAATGTGCAGAAGGTCCAAAGCCCAGATAGGGAGAAAATGACCAGTACTTCTGATTATGCCTTGACCTGTGCTTATCAGATCTTGCAAAATTAGATATTTCGTAATGAATAAAACCGGCTTTTTTTAAAATACAAGCTGTTGTTTCAAACATATCTGCTGTTATGTTATCATCAAGAGGTTGTTTTTTTACATCAGCGCCCATGGGGGTATCCGGCTCATATGTGAGCATATAGCAGGAAATATGTTCCGGCTTAAATTCAAGCGCTTTTTCTAAATCTAAAACCCAGTCTTTTTTTGTCTGGTGCTCAAGGGCGTATATTAAATCAATGGAGATATTATCAAAACCTGCATCACGCGCATTGTTAATTGCGTTCTCGCTGTCTTTAGCTGAATGTATTCTCCCTAAGAACTCAAGATTTACATCACTAAAGGACTGCGTGCCTATGCTGATACGGTTCACTCCCAATGCTTTATACTCTTTCAGTTCTTTACAGGTTATAGTGCCGGGATTTACTTCTACTGTTACTTCAGCAGAATTTCCAACCTTAAACTTCGCATATACTGCTTCAACTATCCGGCCGATTTCCCGACTCTTTAAAACAGAAGGGGTGCCTCCGCCAATATAAAGGGTGTCAAAAACAAAAAGATCTGCCATGCCTATTTCAGCCAGCAATGCATCCATAAACCTGTCTTTAATGGAAAGATCCGTTGTGGAGTAAAAATTGCAATAAGGACATTTTTTTACGCAAAAAGGGATATGCACATATATGCCGCCGGAATCTTTTTTTCTAACTTTCAAGAATTTTTTTACTTCTTTTTACTGCGCAAAGATCACCGCACATGGTGCAAACCTCCTCATCAATGGGCTTGGATGAATTTCTGTAAGCTGCCGCCTTTTCAGGATCCATGGCAAGGGAAAGCATTTTTTTCCAGTCAAGATCCCTTCTTGCCTGGCTCATTTGATTATCCCAGTCAATTGCTCCTGGAATACCCTTTGCAATATCCGCTGCATGGGCTGCAATCCTTGTAGCGATAATACCTTCCTTTATATCATCAAGGTCAGGAAGCCTGAGATGTTCCGCAGGCGTAACATAGCAGAGAAAATCAGCGCCGCTGGATGCTGCCAGGGCTCCGCCTATGGCGGAAGTAATATGATCATAACCTGGCGCAACATCGGTAACAACCGGGCCGAGCACATAAAAAGGGGCTCCGTGGCAAAGTTTTTTTTCAAGCTGCATATTTGTACAAACTTCATTTAAAGGAACATGGCCAGGCCCTTCTATCATAACCTGAACATCCCTTTCCCATGCCTTTTTTGTTAATTCGCCTAGTATGATAAGCTCCTGTATCTGTGGGGCGTCGGTTGCATCCTTCAGGCACCCAGGTCTCAGGCCATCTCCAAGACTCAGGGTAATATCATACTCTCTGCAAATATCCAGCAGCCTGTCAAAATGCTCATAAAAAGGGTTCTCTTTATCATTTTCTTCCATCCATTCCAGAAGTATTGATCCGCCCCGGCTCACCACATGAAGAAGCCTTGGGTTATTTTTGATTCTTTCAACGGAGGTTCTGTTTAAACCAGCATGAATGGTCAGAAAATCTATACCATCATCGGCATGGGATATAACTACATCAAAAAAATCATCCACACTAATATCTTTTACTTTTTTACCGAATTTTGCCACAGCATCGTAAACAGGTACAGTGCCTGTCATTACAGGAGACATCTCAACAACTTTTCTGCGAAATCCTCCGGTGTCTCCAAATGTGCTCAAATCCATGATGGAATCAGCCTTTAATGCCAGGGATATTTCAACTTTCTTTAATTCCATATCCATGTCGCAGCAATCTTCTGAAACGCCGAGATTAACATTGACCTTTGTGGTCAAACCCTGACCTATCCCCTTTCCCACGATATTTTTATGATTCTTGTTGGCAGGTATCACTATCTTACCATTTGCAATTCCTTCCAGCAGATCATATTCTGATATCCTTTCCTGGGAAAGGACATCTTTCATCTGCGCTGTCAGTATCCCCTGCCTCGCTGCATCCATTTGGGTTGTATAGTTTTTCATATAGTATCCTTTTTATAAATCTCTTTTTCCATTACAAAACGGAGTCTTTCCACCTTTTCCGCTACATCCTCCGCGCCTGTTATCTCTGTAACAAGAGCCACGGTTTTTGCGCCCCTTATCATAATCTCATGGATATTATCTTCCTTGATTCCTCCTATGGCAACAAAGGGCATAGGAACATTATCAACAACATATTCAAGATAATCAAACCCCACAGGATCACATACATCTTCTTTTGTATAAGTTTTAAAAACAGGACCGACTCCTATATAATCTGCCTCAGACTCCAAAGCCCAACGAGCCTGGTCGGGTGAATGTGTGGAAAGACCTATTATCATGCCGCTGCCCACAAGCTGTCTTGCCTGATCAACCGGCATATCATCCTGACCCAGATGAACACCATCGGCCTCTACTGCCATTGCAATATCGATATAGTCATTAACAATAAAAATTATTCCATTATCCCTTGTTATTCTTCTAATTTCCATGCACTCTTTGTAGATATCTCTAAAATTCTTTGCGCCGTGTTTTTCCCGGTACTGAACAGTCTTCACGCCACCTTTTATCATATCCTTTACTACCTGGATATTTTTTCTCCCTGAAGAAAATTTTTCAGCAGTTATTCCGTAAATACCCTGGGGAAGTCTCTTTTTATAAAAACCTTTAAATTCTTTTTCCAAAGTATAAATCTGAAACCTTATCTCTTCCACTTCCTTGCTCTTTTTATAATCGCCGATGATTTTTGAACTCTCTTCTATGCTTCTTAAGCCTTCTTCTACTCTTTTAAAATTTGCAGTTATCAGATGCTGCAAATCTTTTTTTTTATCCAGCTCTGTTTTAAGAGAGATCTCTTTTCCTGTATCATCAACTGCATTACGGGAAAGGATTAATTTATCCTCAATATGAATAAATTTCTTTCTGACTCCATGCCTGAAAGCTCTAAGCCTTTCCGTGGTTCCGGCATCCTGAAAATTAAACCTTGCGATATCTTCTATTACCCTCAGACCTTCTGCAATCCTGTTTAAATTTGCGTCAATTATCCTGTAAATATTCTTCATATAGTCCACTCTTTTTTCAAAAAAGTTCCCAGTCCTTAAACACAGGCTGAAACCCTTTGGCTTTCAGTGTGCTGACAATTTCATCCACACTTCTGTTGTCTGAAATAACAAACTGCGGCGTGTTTTCCTCCTTCTTGCCTGCATAACCCCCGACTCCTGTTCTTGATCCTGCCGAGAGCCTTGTGGCGCCAAGATAAATCAATCTGTCTCTTAGCTCAGGGCTCTCCCTTGTGGATACTGTCAGGCCGGCCCTTGGAATAAAAAGTCTGCATGCAAGCATGAACTGAACAAAACTCTTGTCGCTTATACAAAAATTCGGCTTAAACCCGCCTTCAGCCTCCCTGAGCCTTGGCAGGGATATGCTGATTTCCGTATCAAGATATTTATCATCAAGATATTTTGCATGCATGCCGCAAAAGAAAGCTTCACTTCTTGTTTCTCCCAGGCCCATCAAAGCGCCTGTATTTACCATTCTAAAGCCGGCCTTTGCTCCTCTTTCAGGAGCATCGAGCCTGTCAAGATAGTCTCTCTTTTCTCCTGAAAGATGAACCTTGCTGTAAATCTCTTCATCATATACTTCCTGGTAAATAGTCAAACCGTCAACCCCTGCATTCTTTAACATCAGGTATTCATTCTCATCCATCTGATATACTTCAATGGAAATGGAAGAAAAATATTTTTTCAAAATTTTAACTGCTTCTCTTATAAATTCAGGCGGGCTTGCAGCTCTGTCTCCTCCGGTTAAAAGCAAAATATGCCTTATCTGGGTCTTTGCAATCTCCCTGCATTCTTCTTCAATCTCTTTAAAGCTTAATTTTTTACGCAAAATCCTGTTTTTTTTGTTAAACCCGCAGTAGATACACTCATTGCTGCAATAATTGGAAATATACAAAGGCATAAAAAGATTTATTACCCTGCCAAAATACTGAACAGTTGATTTATGAGCCCTGTTTGCAATTATCTCCAGATGATCTTGTGCCTTTGTTGAAAGAAGGTTTAAAAAATCCTTATAGCTTAGCTTTTCTTTTAACAAAGTTTTTCGGATATCTTCATCTGTGACTTTTTTAAAATATCCGTTGAAATCAAAATTTTTAAATTCTTCTATTATCTTATAAAATGACATTATTTTTTACTTTTAATCTATCTTAAAAAACCGGTTAAAGGTGAAGATGCAACTGCAAGTTTACTCTCCTGGGCTATCTCGGCAAGATAGGCATACCTGCCTGCTTTAACTGCCAGGGAAAAAGCCTTTCCCATAATTGCCGGATCTTCAGCCGATGATATTGCAGTATTTACCAGCACAGCATCTGCGCCCATCTCCATTGCTTTGGCAGCATGGGAGGGTCTCCCTATTCCAGCATCAACTATTACCGGAACTAAGCAGTTTTCCACCAGCATTTCAATAAGTGACGCTGTTTCCAGCCCCCGGTTTGAACCGATGGGAGAACCAAGGGGCATAACCGCAGCCGCTCCGGCTTCTTCAAGCCTCTTTGCCAGGGGTAAATCCGGCAGAACATAGGGCAAGACTACAAACCCTTCCTTTACAAGAATTTCAACGGCGAGCAGTGTTTCATAATTGTCCGGCATAAGATATTTCATGTCGGTAATGATCTCTATCTTGATAAGATTGCCGCAGCCCGCCTCCCTTGCTATTCTTGCAATTCTCACAGCCTCATCCGCTGTTCTGGCACCTGAAGTATTGGGAAGCAGAGTAATATTTTCAGGTATATAATCTAATATATTTTCTGTTTTAGAAGAAAAATCCACCCTGCGAAGAGCCACGGTTATAAGCTCGGAACCGCTTGCTTCAAGCATACTGGGGATAAGTTCCTTTGAGGCAAATTTTCCTGTGCCTGTGAAAAGCCGGTTTTTAAATACCCTGTCACCAATTTTTAAAAGCTCATCTTCCATCTTCAGCCTCCTCCGACAATACTTAAAATTTCCAGATTGTCGTTTTTCTTCAGTAAAATATTTTCCCATTCTGCTTTTTTTATAAGTTTATAGTTATATTCAACAATAACCGCATCCGGTTTTAAACCTTTATTAATAATATAATTCATCAGAGTTCCGCCTAAAATTTTTTCAGACTCGCCATTAACAGATATCTTCATGTTTTTATCCTTTAAACCCTTAAAAATAAAAAAGCCGCAAGCCTTAAATAAAAGGCAAACGACTTTAATATAAATCAACCGAATGAATTAACCGACCGAATAAGCTTCGATTAATCATTGGATAAATTATTTTTTAAAGCCGCTTCCCTTCGCCGGAATTAACCGGATCAGGTTCCAAGGGTTGAAAGTTTATAAAAACTTCTCTCAGCTTAAAAGATGCACCCCTAGCGAAATAAAAGCAATTAACGATAACCCATCAACCGTCAACCAAACCTACACCAAGCTCCAAAGCCTGTTTATTAATATCAAAAAATTTCAAAGGCACCCGTTCTTTCAAAACCTTTAATATTGATTCGAGTCTGACAATTTTAAGCATCCCGATAACTGTTCCAAGCATACACATATTATATACAATAGGCTTGCCTATATTATCCATCACTGTTTTATAAATAGGCAGCTCTATCTGTTTGGCGGCAACTTTTTTATTTAATACAATATAACGGGGGTCGGTTAAAAGCAGTCCTCCCGGTCTTAATATATGGTAAAATTTATCATAAGACTCCTGTGTCAGGCATACCATCACATTGGGCTGAAGAAGCTCCGGAAAAAGAGCATCGGTTTTGCTGATTACCACATCGCTCCTGGAAGTGCCGCCCCTGGCTGCTGCTCCATATGCCTGTGACTGTACTGCAGTCAAATTCTCATAAATCACGGCAGCCTCAGCAAGTATTATTGCTGCGGTTATAACTCCCTGACCGCCTGAGCCTGTAAAAACCATCCAGTACCTGTTGTTCATACTGTTCATATTCAATCCTCTTGGAATCAACTCTTTTTAAAAAAACAAAAAACCATGGACAGGTTGTTACGGAATAAAAATTTCTTCAAGTTCAAGGCAAAAAATCAATTTAACCGTAGGCATACCCGTTGTATTCCGAGGATTAAATTTATTTCCCAACGTAGAAATTGGATAAATTAACGTTTCGTAACAGCCATTTCAATAGTCTTGTCATATTCACTGCAATATTCAGGTTTTTCTTTATCAACAAATATTCCTGTTTCAATAAGACCCTGTTTCTTTTTTTCAGGTTTTGTCCCCACCTTTACAGTATTCTTCTTATAATGCTCCATCATCTCCACTGCACCTCCGAGATTATTCTTTCTTCCGAAGTGTGTGGGGCACTGGGACATGATCTCCAGCACTGAAAAGCCTTTATGATTAATTGCCTTTTTCATAAGATCAGTCGCCTGCTGAACATGATATGTAGTGGTCCGTGCAACAAAGGTGGCTCCGGCAGCTTCCGCAAGTTTGACAATATTAAAATCATTATCTATTGATCCATAGGGGGCAGTTGTTGCCTTTACGCCTGGACCTGACATGGGAGAATACTGGCCTCCTGTCATACCGTAAATACGGTTATTCATTATAATCGCTGTAATATCTATGTTGCGCCGCGCTGCATGAATAAAATGATTTCCTCCTATGGCAAGGGCATCGCCATCACCCATGGGAACGATAAGGTTTAGCTCAGGCTTGCTTAATTTAACACCTGTGGCAAAGGCAAGAGCCCTGCCATGGATGGTATGAAGAGTATGAAAGTCAAGATATCCTGAAATCCTGGCTGAACAGCCTATGCCGGATACCATTACAATATCATTTTTATTCAATCCAAGCTGTTCAATAGCTCTGACAAGGCTGTTTAACACAATTCCGTGGCCACACCCAGGGCACCACATATGCGGAAAAAATCTCTCTCTTATATAATCTCTTGTAGCCATAAATTACGCTCCCCTGCCCTTGATAATTCGCAGAACATTTCTGATATCAGACGGAGTAATAAGAAAACCGTCAACCCTGTTTGCCAGGAATACATCCTGGGGCCTTGCAACAGCCCTTTGAACGGGCAAAAGCATCTGCCCCATATTCATCTCTACTACAACAATATTTTTTGCATTGGCACACCTGTCCCTGACATGTTCATAGGGAAATGGCCAGAGAGTCTGAAGCTCAAGACATCCTATCTTTTCTCCCTTTGCCCTTCCTTTTTTTGCCACGCTCATGGCAGAACGGGCTGATGAACCGTATGAAATCAGTATAATATCAGCACCTTCAATTTCATACTCTTTAAACATTGCAATTTCATTTTCATTATTAACTATTTTATCCACGAGATGACGGGTCAGCACACGGACATTTTCAGGATTATCAGTTGGAAAACCCCAGATATCATGGAAAAGGCCTGTGACATTAAACCTGTGTACACCTCCAAAATCAGACATGGGAAGACGACCGTCCTCCCTTGTAAGATATGGGTGATAATCAATATCCTTTTCAATTGAAGTTTTGAGCCTTTCCGTCACCGGAATTTCGCCTTTTTCAGGCAAAACAAGTTTTTCCCTTGCATGCCCCACGACTTCATCAAACATCAAAATAACAGGGGTTCTATATCTTTCCGCCAGATTAAAGGCATCAACGGTTACCTTAAAAATATCCTGATGGTTGGATGCCGTAAGTGCAATAATTGCATGATCTCCGTGCGTGCCCCACCTGGCCTGTTTAACATCGCCCTGGCTTGCATGGGTTGGCAGACCTGTTGAAGGTCCCCCCCGCTGAACATTTACAATAACACAAGGTATCTCCGTCATTATGGCATAACCCAATGCCTCCTGCATAAGGGAGAAACCAGGCCCGCTTGTGGCAGTCATTGTCTTTTTTCCGGTAAGAGCAGCTCCTATAATGGCGCACATGGATGAAATCTCATCTTCCATCTGTATAAACCTGCCTCCTGATTCAGGCAAACGTGAAGACAGATGCTCTGCAATCTCCGTGGAAGGTGTTATGGGGTAACCTGCAAAAAAATCGAGCCCTGCATACAGCGCTGCCTCCACACATGCCTCGTTGCCCTGAACAAACATAGTTTTTCCGCTCATAATATTAAAAAACCCCTTAAAAAATTTAAAACCTTTTTTACTTTGTTATAATTTCAATTGCAAGATCAGGACATATGAATTCACAAAGCCTGCAGCATATACAGTCCTCCGGCCGGGCTGCAAAAACCTTGTCAAATTCATCAAGTTCAAGCACCTTCCCTGGACAAAAATGCACACATATTCCGCATCCCTTGCACCAGGATCTTTCTATTCTGTGTTCTTTTAATTTCTGTCTCGCCATTAAAAATTCCTCTCAATAAAATCTAAACAAACATATTCATCATGGCATCCAGAAAACCGTCAACATTTTCCGGTGTAATCCCGTGCTCTTTGCATATCCTTTCCACCTTGGACATCCTCATTGAATTTTCCATATCTCCAAGGCCGGAAAATATACCGCGTCTTCTTCCAACCTGATACATACACCTGCGCTCAGGTTCCATGGAGAGAAATGTGCGGAGGATAGTCAGCATCTTTTCCTTTTCTTCATTTACAGCGCCACCGAGATCTTCGAAAAGATTTAAAATATGGTCACTTTTAATAACACTTGTAAGATCGTCATCCAGGTTTTCAATTAAAAGAAGCAGCTCTTCAGCCATCATAAGATCCGTGCACTTGTCAAAACGACCTTCCCTGTATTCTCTGGCAAGTTCGATTCCTTCCGTAAGCACAAGGGGTCTGAGACGAATAAAATCAGGATTTATCTGATTTAATGCATCTGCTGTCTCAAGTGCGTGAACCTTTGAATATTTTCTTCCGCCTAATCCAGGCATCACATACTCCGAAAGCTCCATGCCTGCTTTTTTTACCTTTAAGCCAGCTTTAATATGGTCTGCCTTTGTAACCCCTTTTTTAACCATCTTGAGAACCTCGTCAAAACCTGATTCAAGCCCTATATGTATTCTGTTTAACCCTGCTTCGCTTATGGCTTTCAGGTCATCATCCTTTATTCGCGCAACCGTATGGGAGCGTGCATAGGATGTTATTCTCTCTGCCTGGGGGAAACATTTTTTTAAATAAAGCAAAATTTTCACAAGATTGGAGGGCTTTATAACGAGGCTGTTTGCATCCTGAATAAATATGGACTTCATGCCTCCGGCAAGCCAGTTAAATGCTGCGCTAAAAGCCTGGAGCTCCCCTGAATTCATCTTGTCTGTCTCAGCCATAACCTCAGCACGAGTTACATGACCGGATTCATCCGCCATCTTTTCTATTAACTGCACATATCCGCTTACCAGATCAATATCCTTTTTCACATGCTCCACAGGCCGCACTGAAAAAGGAAGGCCCTTGTAAACAGGGCAAAAAGCGCAGCGACCCCAGGGACAATTTCTGGTCGCTCTTATTAAAAGGCTGTATGCCTCGCTGGGCGGCCTGATAGCGCCCTGCTCAAAACCATTATAGGGCTCATCCTTTTTCTTTTTCTGCAAATTCATAAATAATCTATAATCCCCCTTATGTTTTCTCTTTATCAATTTTTTTCATTATGTAATATATATATATAAATTAAACAATAAAAAATCAATTTTCAACTTTATGCAGGCAGCCTGAAAATCTAAAAATTTATATCTATTTAAAATGAAACTCAGCAAAAAAATAATTATAGCAGCTACCCTGTTTTTTACAATCTTCCTGATTGCAGCCCTTTTATGGCTTGCCTATGAGTTTGCCATATATAAAAACAGGCCGGCCGGTCCTGCAAATACAACAGGTAATATAAAAAAAACCGTGGTAATTCATAATGGTCAGAAGTTCTCTTCAACCTGCAAAATGCTTCATGAATCAGGCATTATCCTGAAACCGGAAATCTTTAAATTCTATGCGCGCTTTAAAGGGTATGACAAAAAAATAAAAGCCGGTGAATATCTTCTTTCCCCTGCCATGACACCGGAAAAGATCCTTTCAATTCTTGTGGGCGGCCAGGTTCATCTGTACAAACTGACAATTCCTGAGGGCTATAATATATGGCAGACAGCTTCGGCAGTTGAAAAAGCAGGGCTATGCACAAAGAAAAGTTTTATAAAATCGGCCACAGACATTTCCATGGTTCACAGCATGGAGATTAATGCCGAAACATTGGAAGGATACCTTTTTCCTGATACATACTACTTCCCTAAAGAGGCTTGCCCTGAAAAAATAATCTCAACCATGGTCAGCCATTTTAACAGTATCTTTACTTCCCCATTAAGAGAAAAAGTAAAAAAAACAGGTCTCACGCTGCATCAGGTAGTAACACTTGCATCGATTATAGAAAAAGAAACCGGCGCGGCATCTGAACGGGCTGTAATCTCATCGGTTTTTCACAACAGATTAAAAAAAAGAATGCGTCTGGAAAGTGACCCGACAGTTATTTACGGCATAAAAAACTTTAACGGCAATATCACCAGAAAAGACCTTGTAAGAATTACTCCCTACAACACATACAAAATAAAGGGGCTTCCTGTCGGTCCCATTGCAAACCCGGGAATCGAGGCAATAAAAGCTGCATTATATCCTGCCGACACAAAATTTTTCTATTTTGTTTCAAAAAAAACCGGGCTGCACCATTTTTCAACAAATATAAAGGAGCATAACAGAGCCGTGCGCAAATATCAGCTGCACAGGAAAAAAAAATAAATTAATATAGCCAATTTCAAAACGCCCCCTTTCGCCCGATCTCTGCGTCAGGAAAAAATTTTAATCCTCGAAATACTTAATGTATTCCTGTGGTTAAAATTTTTGCCTTTCTTGACCTCCAACGAAATTGAACATTTTGAAATCGGCTCTAATAAACATTACTTTTGAGCGAACCCTTAAAGAAAGAGAAAATATGGAAAAGACTATCTTTAAAATGAATAAAAGTTTGGCAACAAATCTGCTGTCATTAGGTTGTGTAATTATTGGTACACTTCTTTCCAATCATATAATTCTAAACACAGGTTTATTTGCCATGTCCGGGGCAATAACTAACTGGCTGGCTATTCACATGCTATTTGAAAAAGTACCAGGCTTATATGGCACGGGTGTAATACCGGCAAGATTCGAAGATTTTAAAACAGGAATCCATAAGCTTGTTATGGGACAATTTTTTTCCCATGAAAATATGGAACGGTTTTTCAAAGAAGCAGCCCCTGAAAAGATTAACCTTGCACCGGTGATAGACAGTATAGATTTAGATCCTTCTTTTGATGCAATTCTTGCTGTTGTTATGAGTTCGTCTTTCGCGCCTATGCTCAGCATGATCGGAGGCGCTGAGGCTTTAATGCCGATGAAGGAGCCCTTTACAATTAAAATTAAGGGGATTTTTCTTGATATTGCAAACAGTGACTCCACCCAGGAAAAAATCCGCGAGTTTTTTAAAGAATCGGCTGACATTGATGAAACCATTAGTAAAATTGAAACAATTGTAAAAAATCGTCTTGATGAACTAACACCACTGATGGTTAAAGACATAATTCAGGAGATGATACGAAAACATCTTGGATGGCTTGTGGTATGGGGTGGTGTATTTGGGGGCGTAATAGGATTTATAGTAGGTTTTGCAAATTGAGACCTTTGCAAAAAAATACCTTAGTACCTTATTCCTGAAATGCTGTTATAAAAAACAAGAAAATTATAATAAAAATTAGCTGCAAATTTTGCAGGTGGTTAACCAATGTCATTAACTTAAGACTTTTTCATACTGAAATCATCTTATGCAGACCACGAATTGGACAATATCAGCAGAAGCTATACATTTACATTTTCAGAAGCAAATAAGGATCGTAAGACTGTCAAGGTAGGACTCGAAATTCAGTTAAAAGAAAATGCCAAATCCATGACCACTGAATAAATGCCATGATATTTGTGCTGGTACGCCCGGCTGGGATCGAACCAGCGATCTTCAGCTCCGGAGGCTGACGCCTTATCCACTGGGCTACGGGCGCACAGGTTGAAAATAATTTATTAATAAACCCAAGTCAATAAAAAGAAATCAATTATCAATATTTTTTTCAAGAGCTTCTTTTGCTTCACCAACAACATAGAGTGAACCGGCAACACAGATAACTTCATCCAAAGATGCTGTTTCAACGGCATATTTTACTGCTTTGGCAACGTTCTGTATAATTATTACGTCGGGAATTATTTTTTTAGCTATTGCGTAGAGCGCTTGAGGTTCCAGGGCTCTGTCAATAACCGGTTTTGTCAAAACAGCTTTACTGCAAAGAGGAAGAAGAGAGGCAAGCATTGCCGAATAAGGCTTGTCGTCTAAAATACCAAGCACAAGTGTAATTTTTTTTCCTGCATACTTCTTTGACAAAAAATCCGCAAGGGTTCTCGCAGCGCTCAGATTATGCGCACCATCAAGAAGTACAACAGGTGAATCCGAAACCTTTTCAAGCCTCCCTGGCCAGCGATTTTCTTCAAGCCCTTTTTTTATGGATTCTAAAGGCAAAACCGCCTGACTGCTGATTGTAAGCGCCTCACACGCCGCAAGAACAAGCGCGCTGTTTTCAATCTGGTGTTTTCCCATAAGCCCTTTTTTCATATCACGCCACACATTCTCAATTCCAAAATATGTAAAAGCGCCTTTGGTTCTGCGGACCCTGAAGTCATCACCCAGTCTGTAAAGCCTTGCCGATTTTGCCCTGGCTATTTTTTTTAAAACATTAATCCCGTTTTTTTGTTTTACGCCTGTGACAACAGGAATGCCAGGCTTGATAATTCCACCTTTTTCACCTGTTATTTCCGCTATTGTATTACCAAGATATTCCCGATGTTCCAATGAGATATTAGTTATTACCGATAGTTTGGGATTAATTACATTTGTGGCATCAAGCCTGCCGCCCATGCCTGTTTCGATTATTGCCCAGTCGACCTTTTGTTCAGCAAATTCAAACAAGGCCATTGCTGTTGCGAATTCAAAAAAAGTGGGCTCTCGCTTACCTGGATTTGCCTGTTTTACCGCCTCATAGGATGTAACGACCTCTTTATCTGAGACCGGTTTATTATTAATACATATTCTTTCATTAAATTTAACAAGATGCGGAGAAGTATACAGCCCTACCCTGTATCCCGATGCATGCAGAATTGAAGACAGGGCTGAAGCTATTGAGCCCTTGCCGTTTGTTCCTGCAATATGAATGCATGAAAACTTATCCTGTGGCCTGCCGAGATGATCTAAAATACTCTTTATTGTTGCCAGACCCAGCTTTATGCCGAAACGCCTGAGGCCGTACATATAATCGAGACAGTTTTTATATGAATTTTCTCTTGTCATAATAATAAAAAAAAACCCGGCCTGAATAAATTAAGGCCGGGGAAAAAATTTAAACAAATTATGTTTTGTTAAATCTATTTATCTTCTACGTTTAGACATAGACGCTGTAATTCTTTGTCTTCTTATTGCCTCACGCTGTTTTCTACGTCTGTATTCACTCGGTTTTTCATAACTTTTTTTAAGCTTTAATCTTTTAAAAAGACCGTCATTCTGAATCTTTTTTTTAAGAATACGCATGGCCTTTTCAAGATCGTTGTCAAAAACCTTGACTTGAATTTCCTTCAAATTGCTCGCCCCCTTCTTTTCCACCTTAAGATAACATGATCCTGACATTTATGGTGGTTATTTTTTTAAAAAAAATCAATATATTATTCCACTATCAAAGATAGAGCGTAATTAGCAAGAAAAAAATTAAAGTTTTGAAACAAGTTCTTCTGTAACATCCTTTACACTTGGTTCGCCGTTCAGCTCAATATATTTAATTTTTCCTTCTTTAGCCGCAAGGTCTTTAAAATAGTAAGTTGATGCAAGTGTGCCTTCAGTAGCATCATAATAAATGGAATGACGTTTGCTTATTGCGTCTTCATCCTGATCATCTGCCCTTGTCTTTAATTCTCCGCCACAAACACGGCATTTATCGCCATCCGGTTTGATGACATCTATGAAGATATTATTGGGATGATTATTATCATTAACACATAATCTGCGCCCCATGATTCTGTTTTTAGCAATCTCTTTATCAAGAAGTATCTCAATAACTATATCAAGGGTAATACCTTCCGCTTTAAGAGCTTCATCAAGTTTCACAGCCTGGTTCCTGTTTCTCGGGAAACCATCCAAAAGCCATCCTTTTTCACAGTCGTCCTGCTTCAGACGGTCTAATATCATGGGTATTGTAATCTCATCAGGTACAAGATCGCCCTTATCTATATATGCCTTTGCCTTTGCTCCAAGTTCGGTTCCGCCTGCAATATTATCACGAAAAATAGCGCCGGATTCAACATGCGCGATACTGTACTTATCCTTCAAGATTGCGCCCTGGGTTCCTTTGCCGCTTCCGTTTGGTCCAAAAAATAGAATGTTCATATACTCTCTCCTTTTTCAAAACAAAAAAATAATGATCAATTTTTAAGATTTTGTTATTAACCGCTTCCTTAAAAATCGATATTTGCATAAACAATTTTGATATCTTTATTATAAAAAAGATTACACGTTGTCAAGAGATGGGGTAACAATAAGCAGTTTTTTGTTTTTCTATGGATTTTTTTCCAAAAACTTTTTAATTAATATAAAAGCCTCTGCTTTATCTTCGATTCCGCCGGTTAGTCTTGCTTCTTCAACAAGCCTTAGAATAGTTTGAAAAACAGGAGATGGAGACAAATCGAAAGTATCTATGAGATCACGACCTGTAACAAGTGTAGGCAGCATTTTTTTCGGTTTAAAGTGAAACCGAAATTTAATCATCAGCTTTTTTGCAAATTCTATAAATTCTTCACTCCGATTATCATTATCTTCTCTTTTCCCCATGGCATCTGCCATGGAATGCATAATCAGATATGGGGTCAGCTCCCCGGATTTCATAAAAAAGCGGGTTATCCCTCTTTTAGTCAGTTTTTTATTTTTGTAGCCTGTAAAAAGATTTAAAGGCTGAATATGGCTGCGTATGATAAAATCGATAAAAACTTTTTCCAGGTTTGAGAGCCTTAGCCTCCTGCAAATCTTTTTTGCCATATCAGCGCTTTTTTTTTCATGACCATAAAAGTGAATATTTCCAAATTTATCCACAGAACTTGAAGAAGGTTTCCCTGTATCATGGAGTAGAATGGCAATTTTAAGCAAAACTTTTTTTTGTTTATCCGGATACGCCTCTGCCAAATCTTCAAGCTCAGAAAAAAACTTATAATAATTATTAAACAGATCTTCAAGGTGATAAAAGGCTTTCATTGTATGCTCGTAAACGTCATAACTGTGATATTTATTTTGCCGGCAGCCTTTCACCTTTTCCAGTTCAGGCAATATTTCAAATAAAAGACCCGTGTCCGCCATCTGCAGGATAAAAGAATATGATTCAGCAGAACCCAAAAGCTTGCGAAACTCTGCTCCCACACGCTCGCCTGCTGATTTTTTTATAAGCTTTGCTTTTTCCCCTATGGCTGCCATTGTTTTAGCATCTATTTTAAAGTCAAGGGCGGCGCCAAACCTGAAGGCTCTGAGCAGACGCAGGGGGTCGTTAATAAAACCCTCATCTGAAACCATGGAAATTTTACGGTTTTTAATATCATGCAATCCCCCAAGGGGATCAATCAGCTCTCCTGACAATAATGAACGAGCCATGGCATTTATCGTAAAGTCTCTCTGACCCAAATCATCTTTAATTGAATCTCCCTTTATCTGTGCTACATCAACAAAACCCTTGTTTAAAACAGCCCTGAAAACAGTGTAATCGCCCTTCCCTATTTCCACGACCTTATGCCGGCCGGCAGATGCAATTTTTTTTGCGAACCCCTTTGGATTCTTTAAAACAGCAATGTCAAAATCATCCGGTATCTTGCCAAGCAAAATATCCCTGACAGCGCCGCCTACAAGATAAGCGTCTTTAGCTCTGGGGAGAAAATTCAAGTTCATGTTTATAATGTTTGTGATGTTTGAATAATGTTTTGATTAAAATTATTTTAAAAAACAGTATCTGTTGTGGCAGCTTGAGTTAAGCGAATACCATATTTTGAAGTTTCAATCAAAATAAACCTTTCCTTACGGAACCTTCATAAATTTGGGCTTAGAACTTTTTTCTTGACAAGTTGTCAAAAACCGTGTGATGTTAAATAAATGGACAAGATAAAGGAGGTTCATATGCAAACACTTACGGTAGGAGAACTAAAAACCGGTTTTTCGGAGGTTTTAAAAAAAATAAAAAACGGTGAGAAAATTGTTATAAGTTACGGCAAAAAACGGGAAAAAGTAGCTGTGCTTGTTCCATATTCAACCTATGCCTCTAAACCGGAAAGAAGTCTTGGTTTACTTAAGAACAGGGCCGGGTGCATAATCCATGACGACTTTGAGATTAGTGAGGAAGAAATGCTTGCCTCATGAACATATTACTGGATACCCATGTGTTTTTATGGTCGCTTTTTACCCCTGACAAATTGAGCAAGGCAGCAATTCGCGAGATAAAGTCTCCAAACAATGACGTGGCTGTCAGTGTAGTTACATTTTGGGAAATTTCCTTGAAGTATGCACTTGGAAAACTCGAATTAACCGGAGTAAAGCCGGAAGAACTGCCTGATTTTGCAGCTCAGATGAACCTGGAAATATTGCTGATTACTGCCTCTGAAGCATCTACTTTCCATAAGTTGCCAAGGCTTTCACACAAAGACCCCTTTGATCGTATCATTATCTGGAAGGCTATTCAGCAAAAAATGACCCTGATATCAAAGGATCGCGATTTCAAAGCCTATCGTAAATTTGGGCTTAGAACTTTTTGGTGAGAAAAGAATTTTAAAAAAAATAGTGCGGGGATACCCGGTTTTTTTGCTTTATGTTTTTTTAAAAAAAAACAGGTTGTACTACTCTTGTTCCCTTAGAGCCTCTATGGCGTCCATGGCGTCATCCTGGACATCTTCATCCTCATCATTCAAGACAGCCTCTTTCAAAGCGCCTATAGCCGTTTTGTCACCAATTTCACCCAAAGCATCAGCAGCGCTTGCCCTGGCCTCTGGATCTTCATCGTTTTTCAAAAGTTCTGTCAAAACTTCCACCGCCTGTTTGTCCTCTATCCAGCCTAAAGCTTCAGCCGCCCTTGCGCGAACTTCACCATTATCGTCTTTCAAACTCTCGTAAAGAAGCCCTCTGGCCTCCTTATCACCCTTATCGGCAAAATCTTCCAGCCTGTTTAAGGCACGCAAACGATTCTCAACTTCCGGGCTCTTCAAAAGCTCATCAGCAGGTATTTCAGGCTCAGCTTTCGGGACGGTCTTCAGAATATCTTTTTTTGAAACGCTCAAAGGAGATCTGTCACCCCTATTATTCGGACGAGCAGAAGCTTTAAGCTTTTGCTTTTTAGAAAGCATGCGTTTTAAAGATTTTGATTGAATACCGGGCTTTTCAGGCGCATGCAAAGCAGATTGAGGCTTAGTATTGATTTCAGAAGTTTTCAGAGAAGGCTGCGATTGCGGCTTAGGATTATTAAGATAAACATATAAAACAGAAAGGGCTGCAAGCAAAAATATGGAGATTAAAATTTTAGCCTTCGCTGAAAACTTGCCTGAAAATTGAAAATCTTTAAAAGGTCTCATGCAGTAAAACCTCGGTTTATCCATATAGAAACAGAAAAATGCGGTAAAAATTTGTAAATTCAGTTATACGCTTTAATAAAAACAAAAACAGTGCTTATTTGGCTATCATACATTCGCCGCCAGTGGTTAATTTAGCCTTAATCTTTCCCTGGTTTACTCCAGTAATTTCCCATTCTTCCCCAAGATCTTCTTCGTCTTCACCCACAAAAATTCCCTTTAACGATACCTTTGTGACATCGTTCTTCTCTTTATACTTCAGCTTGCCAACCATTCCCAGATAGGTATACTCGTCTTCTTCTTCGACAAATGCCCAAACAGAAAAAGCCTGATCGCCTGCAATTCCATCAAGTTCAAATACTGTCTCATCTTCACCGCCCTCATCGCACACCATCACACCGTCAATCTCACCATTCTCATCATCAATATCCATGCAAATGGTGCATTTTTCCTTGATCTTCTCTTTCCCGTCATCCAGTCCCATCCATTTGCCTTTAATCTTAGCTATACCAGAATATTCCTCAGATACAGAAAGAGAAACAAAACTAAAAGCAAAAACAAACATGCATGCAAATAAACCTATTATAATCTTTTTTGCCATTTTTTTACCCCCTTTTTTTGTGCCGCAAATTCCTGTTTTCTAATGGATAAGACTTTATAACTATTTTAAAATTTTTTTCAACAAAAATATACAAGCCGAATATTATTTTTTTGCCGCTTATTTCCTCAAGAGCTCTTTTAATTTTACATACTTTAAAAACTTGCCATACGCCGTGTGAATTGAGATAACAAAACCATAGTAACCATCCAGGAAACCGAGTTTGATAATATATTTTTTCAAAAAAGTAAATGGAGGATTTAATAAAATATCGATTAAAAAGTTTGGCTTTCTTCCATTTTTAAACGCGGCATTGGCTGCGATTTCAGAAAAACTGTTTATCTGATCTACATGTTCTTTTATTGTATGGTATGAGTAGTGCAGCAAATTTCCTTTCAGATGCCCTGTCTGCGACCTGTCATCCATTATCAGCCTGTCATGGGGGTTTACCCCTCCCCACCTGCCTCTTCTTTTGTCCCACAATCTTAATTTTGTATCAGGATACCATCCGCAATGCCTTATCCAGGTTCCGCAATAGTTCGTAAGCCTGTTAAAGGCGTAGCCCTCAAAGAGAAAATCTTTTTTTACTTTTAAAATCGAATCTGTCAATTCACCTGAGAGAACCTCATCAGCATCGAGAGATAAGACCCAGTCATATTTTGCCTGGTGCATGGCAAAATTTTTCTGTTCGATATGCCCTTTAAACCGGTTCCGGATAAACCGCACGCCATATTTTTCGCAAATCTCACAGGTTTTATCATTGGAATAAGAGTCCACAACGACTATCTCATCCGCAACCTTTTTGAGCGAATCGAGACAACGTCCGATATTCTTCTCTTCGTTGAATGTTATAATAACAGCAGATATTTTAACCTGTTTTTTCACCATCATGCTGATAAAATCCTTTGATAAACCTCAATATTTTTTTGGACCATGGCATCTACGGAAAAATTTTCCCTTGCCTTCCTTATCCCGTTTTCAGCCATTATTTGCGCCTTTCCGGTTTTAGTCAGCATCTCAATAATTCCGTCGGCCAGAGCGTCAGGGTCGCCGGCAGCAACCAGCCGGCCTGTTTCACCATCCTGAACAGCCTCAGGGATACCGCCGGATCTTGCAGCCACAACCGGTTTTCCCATGGCAAGGGCATCAAGAAGTGCAGTGCCAAGCCCCTCCTGAACGCTGCTCATAACAAAAAGATCTGCAATCTTGTAAAATGCACCCACATCACGGCGAAAACCTGTGAAAACAAGTTTATCTCCTAATTCTAAAGATGCGGCTTGAGATTTTAGCTCATCCATTAACTCGCCTCCGCCCACTATGAAAAACCTGGCTTCAGGAACTGAGGATAGAACACGGGGAATTGCTTTCACAAGGTATTTTTGGCCCTTATGCCAGGCCAGATGAGCGACATTTATAACAACCCGATCCCCCTTTCTGATATCAAATTCCGATATAAGATGCTCTTTGGATGAATTTTTGAAACGATTAAGGTCAATTCCACTGTGAACCACGTTGATGCGGTCTTCGGGAAGTCCGTCATTTACCATGACCTCCTTTATTTTGCGGGATATGGCAATGTAAAAATCGCCCATATACAGATACTTTATACCGCTTAACTTTAAAAAACTGTGGCGATAAATTGAATAATCGACCCTGCGGCTGACAAGCCGCGTTGCCCTGGTTCCGATTGATCCCAAAAAAGCCAGAGTGTGGGCATGAGATGTGTGTGAATGGATAATATCATACCCGTGCTTTTTTATCAGTCTTCTGATCTTCCAGGATGCGAATAAATCTACTTCCCCGTGCATGGGGAAGCAAAAGGTCTTTATTCCTGCTTTTTCTGCTTTTTCTGCCATTGGTGAATCGGGCTGGCAGCAAAGATGCGCAGTAATATTTCGCTCTTTTAAACCGCAAAGAAGATAAAAGGTCTGCTGCTCTCCTCCACGCCAGGTCTTTTCGGTATTGATATGTAAAATTTTCATTTGATTTCTTAAAATATTATAAGCTGCCCTGTGTCAAGATTAAAGGCAGAAGTTTTTTTAGTGGAAGTAATGGCCATAATTTTTTTGTAGATCTCTCGCTTTGCTTCCCGACTGACATTTCCCTTTGAGTAGTAATAAAAAAAGCGTAGCCTGTCTTTACGGGTAACAGCATTGCTGATGGAAGCATTTAGCTGTGCCAGATTTATAATCTTCTCCTTTTTGGCAACAGGTCTAAACCTGACATTATCAAGATCAATCATAAAATAAGCTCCATTTTGGCAAAGAACATTGCTTGATTTAAAATCCTTTTGCAAAATATCCAGATCATGAATTTTTTTTATCCAGTCGGCTAATTTTTTTAATGCCTCCCGTTTTTTCCGCCAGTCTGAAAGATCTGAAAAAGAAGACAGATAATCGTTCAGCAAAACAGCCTCTTTCATAAACTGGGAAATAAAAAAACTTTTTACGCCCATTTTAAAATAAGCATAAGAGACCGGTACGGATATACCCCTGACATCCAGCGCTCTCGCAGCCTTCCAGCAGGCAAGGCATCTGTCCTTGTGAAACAGCCTTGCATGGTTAATCTTTATACATATATTTTTATATTCAAATATCTTTTCCTGCTTAATCATTCTGCCGTTTTTCAATGCATGAATCAGGTCGCGTTCATCCCAGGAAAAGCCTCTTTTTATATATCCTTTTAAATTTTTGGTTTTAACAACAGCAAACTCACTGCTGTTTTTGCAGCAGCGCCTGGCACGGGAACGAAACCGGATATTTTTACAGCGTAGCGCAGCCTTTATCACTTCCTCCAATTTTATCGATTTTTTTCCCCCTTTGCTGTATGCTGTTAAATTATACCCTGCGAGAAGATCAACAAACCAGCTCTTAAAACCCTCCTGGTGGTCAAGATAATAAAAAAGCTTACCAAGATTAAAAATTCTTAAAGATCGCGGAAGAAAGTAAAAAAAAAACAGTTCCTGAACATCTATAAGGCAGGGGTTGCCGTCTGGATTGATAATCAGGTTTCCTGGATGAAAATCTGCATGATAAACCCCTTTTGAATGCATCCCTGCAATCTTCCGGCCGACCTTTTTTGCATCCAGGGGAAGACGGCTGCTCAATGGTTCTCCCCAGACCTTCCTGGTTAAAATAAAAAATGTGTCGGGAAAAATCTTACGGATTTCACCTTTTAAAACAGGCTCGGCTGCATCAATATCGGCGAAATGAAGCCTGTGAAGATTCCGCCACTCCGCCCATCTCCTGCGAAAAAGAATGCGATGTCGCAGACGGTCTTTTGCTCTGATCAGGGTGGTTATTTTTAAAAAAAAACCACCCTGGTTAGTTTGAAGAAAATATACCTGGCGTCTGTTGCCCTCTTTGACCTGGCTGAATCCGGTAACATTGAAAAAAAGACTGTCTAAAGAAAAATTTGGAGAGAATGCTCCAGGTTTAACATAAAACCCTGCAAGTTCTTTGCGCAGCTCATTTACTGAAAGGTCGGCAAACCTGCCCATTACACTAAACCCTTATTTTTAATAATTTTATTATAAAACGCTAAAACATTCTCTGCCTGCAGAGCCGTTGAAAACCTTTGTTGAGCAGTTTTGTATGCCATGTCTGCCATCTGCTTTAATCCCCCGGGATCTTCAATCATCTCTGAAAGAATATTTGCCAGGCTCTCTGAATTAGGCTCCATTAAACGACCTGTTATACGGTCATCAATAAGCTTAGGCAAAAAGCCTGTTTCAGGGGCTATCACAGGCAAACCAGAAGCCATGGCTTCTCTGACAGTACGGCATGTTTTGTCGGTTCCAGGCACCGGATACACAAGAACATCCATTGCATGATATGCCGCCACAAGGCGCTCTCCACGGCAATACCCAGGCAGCACTACTTTATTTAAAATACCCATCTCTTCTGCGGGCTGCAAAACCACCTCCTGCAAAGCCCCATCACGACCATGGCCAATTAGAAAAAGACGCAGCTTCGGGAATTTCTCAGCCAGCAGCTTGACAGCGCCCAAAGGGATATCAATTCTTCGGCTTTGACGTATCCTGCTGACCACACCCATAACAAAATGATCCTGATTCAAACCAAAATCTTCCCTTGTGGAGGGTGCTTCTTGCCCGGGTGAAAATCTAACCAGGTCTATTCCAGGTTCGGCAACAAGGATATTGTCCAAAGAAATACCGCTGTATTCAACAAGATCATCCCTGACTGTTTCATCAATTATAATAAACCCGTCTGTCCTGCGTTTATATAAAAATTTTGTTCTAAAATCCTTTTCCGGTGCATAAAAATCATAACAGCTTCTTGAAATATAAGGGGGAGATTCTTTCCCCCTTGCAATACCTGCCAGAAGATGAGCATTTGCCATGTGGCAGTGAATAATATCCGGTTGAAAGTCTTCAATCAATTTTCGCAGTCTTTCTATGTCACGACGCAGGGAAAAAAGGCTGAAATGTTTAGGGAGATTCAGGCTTATAACATTTCTTAGCCCTTTTTTTACAGCGTAATGTTTAACATCAGATCTCTGGTCATTAGATGTCTGGTCATTCGATATTTGG
>CAYZXU010000001.1:26938-63592 GCA_964482535.1 uncultured Desulfobacteraceae bacterium
TGGTCATTCGATATTTGGCCGCATGCAAAAAGTATATCCGCTCCAAGTAAACTTTGTGCCAGGGCAAGATCAACCGAAGGCTCGGAACATTCCGTCCACTTCCAGTTGCTTAGAAGGTGCAAAATTTTTATATTCATAAAAGGCTGTCTGTTCAATTCCACTAAGGTTACAGAATGATCAATCATGCTGTTTAATTTAAAAACTGTAATATCAGTTTATTCAGGCCTGTTTTTACGCATCATCATAAGTAAATGTCAACATTGGAAAAAATAGAAAATATTATCTTAAGCTTTTTAAATAAAAAATTTAATCATTGAATTTTTTTTCATGTAATGATAAAAAAAACAGATAGTTATTCTTTTCAATAAAATTTTTGATAAAATAAAAAACATGTCTGTTCCTGCCTAACCTTATGAAAATATTTAATATCGGCTTAAACAAAACAGCGACAATGTCTTTAAACAGAATTTTGCAAAATATTGGGTTAAGTACCCTTCATGACCCGAAAACATTTACTTTAAAAGTTTATAAATCGATGCGCAAGAAGAAACATATACTTAAGTATTTTAAAAATATAGATTTTTTTTCAGATCTTTTTTTCGCTTCAAATGTAGCAGGATGTGATAACTACCTGGTGTCCAACAATTTTCGCGAAGACGTAATAAAAAAAATTGTATATGATGTGCCTGATGCAAAATTTATTATAACTAAAAGAGATCTGGAGCCCTGGCTGGCGTCAAGGGAGGCTCATGTTAGAAGAAATCATGCAAGACCCAATTATTCAAAAAGAAAAAAATATATCTGGCTGGATATTGACAGGGAGCAATGGATTAATGAATACAAAAAACATTATGAATTTATAGAAAATTTCTTTGATAAACCGGAAGTGCTATATCTGGATATATGCGCTGGGGACAACCCTTCAAAATTATACGATTTTCTAAAAATAAAAGATGTGCTAACTGAAAATTTTCCAACTGTAAACAGATACAGGCAGTTAGGAGGCAAGTAAAAATAAGTTATTTTTACTTGACGACTTAGTGCCTGAACAAAACTAAAACGACTTTGTCTGACATTATATATTTAACAGTATAATAGGGCAAGATAAACTGAAGGCTCGGAGCATTCCGTCCACTTCCAGTTGCTTAGAAGGTGCAAAATTTTTATATTCATAACAATACAGCTTTAATAATTTAAAGATATCAACTTGATTTTACTTTTAAAAACAGATACAAAAACATCAACTTAATTTTATTTTTTCCAAGGTTGTTTTTATTAAATTTAATTAACAGACATTATCATTTTTAAGGCTCAAAAGACAATGATTGGATTTGTACATATTCCAAAAACAGCCGGCACCACTGTAAAGTTCATACTGCGCAATTCGATAGGTTTAAAACACTGCGATGTCAAAACAAAAAATCCTGATGGCATCTTATCTGATAAAGATTTAAATTTTGCAAAAAAAATCTTTTTCTGGGGGCTCAACAGTATTGCAGGTCATTCCTTAATTAGCCCAGCTACAAATATTTCCAGGTCTGTACAATACTTCACATTCATCAGGGAACCTGCACAAAGATGCGCTTCTCATTACCAGCATACAAAGCGGGCAATGAAAAGAAAAGGCAATGATATCAGCTTTAAAGAATTTATAAAAAATGAAAACATGCAAAATGTCCAGGTCAAACAGATTGCAGGCGGGCTGGATATAGAAAAAGCCATAGCTGAGTTGAAAACAAAATATCTTTTCGTAGGGCTTACAGAACGTTTTGGCGAATCTATGCAGATATTACAAACTTTATGTCCGTATAAAATGGATTTGCGTCACAAAAAACTGCATGTGGCTAAAGATAATGCTGCAAAAAAAGATGCACTTGAAAATCCTGCCAACCTCAAACTTTTAAAAAAAAATAATGCTATGGATCAAAAGCTTTACGAATTTGTGAAAGATGTAATATATCCAGCTCAACTGAAAAAAGCAGGCATGCTTAACACAGTGACCAATGTAAAAGAAGAAAAATCAAATTTTTACCCATATAAATATAAGCTTGCCAGAGCATATAATCAGGCGATATACAGATCATTAATGAAAATGGGAAAACGCTATACCCGTTAAAAAAACTCTTCACCTGCATTTTTTATTATAAATTTTTTTGTAGCCGATCTGTATCATTTAAAAAAATATCACAATTTATCCTCATAGCGCTCAAAAAAGACAGGGTCTTCTGAGCGTATATGGGAAATTGTCTCACGGTCAAGCTGTTCTTTCCATTTAAAATTTGCGCTTTTAAGATCAAGGGGAATTGTTGAAACAAACTCGGAACACCAGGCAAGGTCACACTGCTCTGCAAGCCTTTTTATTGTAATTAAAGGCTCCTTGCAGAGTTCTTCATAGGATAGGCTAAAAAAACGGCCATTGTACTGCACAGATTCATTCTCTATTGTTTTAGTTACAACCTGAAATATTCTGGCGGATGCCTCAACATGAGACAGGCTGCCCATCTGACTCCTACCTGGTATATAAACACCAAACCACTTATTATTTTTCTTCTCCCTTATTAATTTTCTTTTAACAGTAGAACTTACAACTGCGCGCCAGTCACGCTTCATATGAATGAAGACAGCTCCGGGAAAAACCTTATCAAGCCACGACAGGCGCAGTGACAAACGAGGATATTTGGCCAAAAAGCGCTTTGCTCCTCTGAGCTTTAAAACTTTTTCAATAAGATTCTGATAATAAGAAATAATTTCAGGGCTGGCATTACTTGCGTCCATGACATCCGTATCGCAATATTTGGATAGATCCCAAATCTTCTGGGCTTCCATTGGCATGTCCCCTTTCATGGAACGTGTTAAAAGATGAGCAATTCCTGGCGATTTTGGGAATCTTTTATTTAACCGATTAAAATATCCAGCATCAGGATGCCTTGCCAGTATCTCGTATAAGAGAGTAGTCCCGCTCCTGTGAGGACCTATTATAAATATCGGCCTGTCAATATTCATATATAAACATCTCCTCTATTATTTTTTTGAATAATTTGTCATCATGGTAACAAATGCCTGATAAACCTCGTCAACAGATATCTGCTTCATACATTCTACAGATTTACATTTTCTGTTTCTGCATGGACTGCAGGCAAGATTTTTTCTTATAATTATATTCATCTTATTCCCATAGGGAGCATTTATAACAGGATCTGTGGGCCCAAATATTGCGAGCACCGGCAAGCCGGATAATGCCGCTATATGCATGGGAGCGGTATCTCCGCCTATGTACAGGTCGCATCTTTTTATTAACTCGGCAAGTTGACGCAGGTTCTGTGTTCTGCATGCTATAACAGGCTTCTGCTCCATACTGCCGGCTATCTCCAAAACAGTTTCATGCTCATCAGGCCCCCATGTGAGTATTACGGCTGCATTATGCTTTTTTATAATCCTGTCGGCAAGTTTTGCATATTTTGCTGTACTCCAGCGTTTATAACCTGTTTTTATACTGCTTCCGGGATGCAGCGCAATAAAAGGTTTATGCTGGATATTTATACTGTTTTTAAAAAATGCATCTATTCTTTTTTGATCTTCGTCAAAAACAGAAAAAACAGCCCTGGTTCTGTTTATGTCGGGCTTAAAACCTTTACACAGCCTGTCCACTAAAAGCATATTCTTTTCAACACGATTTATTCTATGATCAGGAAGGGCGACCCTGTTATTATTAAATAAAAAATTCAACTCTTTGGAAAATCTGCGAGTGAAGCCGAATCTTTTTTTTGCCCCTGTTAAAAAACCTATTATTCCGCTTTTAATAATACCATGAAAATCAAGGACAATATCAAACTTTTTCCCTTTAAGTTCCTTGAGGAAAAAAAATATTTCATTTAAAGTTTTAAAAAAAGTTGCAGGTTTAATAAGCCCTTTCTGCCATTTAATTCTTTTGAAGAGTATAACTTCATCTATTTGTGGATGGTCCTTTAAAATCGACTCTGACTGTTCTTCCACAATCCAGGCAATATAATTATCCTTATTGGCAGTTTTAAAGGCATTTAATGCAGGCAATGTTCTGATAACATCTCCGATTGCGCCAAGTCTGACAAACAATATTTTTTGCTTTTTTATCGACATTAATTGGATATTTTATAACTACTTTTTATTATTCCACAAATTAAATAAAGATTTTGAAAATTATACAAAATATAGTATATGAATAATATTATTATACCATATGAGGCATTTGCAGAGCGGCAGACTCAAATGAAAATCCTCGAACCACAAAAATTTAATAATCTATAACAAATTAAAAAAATATCAAGTTGATTTTAATTTTAAAAAATGAGCATAAGGTGTCATCTTATGATGTTAATCTTCCAAAGGTTGATAGATGAATTATAAAAATAAAAAAATTCCTTGTTCCTTTACTTTTCTAAAAAAAGGAAACCTCTTAATATTAATAAGAAAAACCTATAAAGATCTGCTTATTAAACAGGGCATTGAAAATCCTGACAAGTTAATAAGGGAAGATAAAAGTACCGAATATTTTCAGGGAAGGCACCTTACACCCTCAGTTTTAATAAGGGGAACCAAAAATGAAAGAATGGTGGTCAGGCATTATATGCGTGGAGGTTTTGTACGTTTAATAAGCAGGGACGTTTTTTTGGGAAGGTTGAGGCCGTTAAATGAGCTGATAGTCAGCGAAGAAGCCTTGGGCAGGGGAGTCCCCACCTCTGAAATTCTTGCTGTGCTGCAACATAAATTTTTTGGCTGGTGGTACAGAGCTGATATGGTTTCAAAGCAGATTCAAGGAGGGGTCGATTTAATAACCTGTTTTAAAAATATCGAAAAAAAACCCTATGAAAAACCTGGTAAAAAAAAATTAAAAGAAAAAAGAGAGCTTATATATCTCGTTGCAGGGGCAATCAACAAGATGCACCAGGCAAATATTTATCATGCAGACCTTCATCCAAAAAATATTCTTATACAAAATCAAAATTCCGGACAAAATAAAGCATATATAATAGATTTCGATAAATCATCAATCAAAAAAAAAATAAGTTACAAACAGAAAACTAAAAATCTTTACAGATTTCATCGTTCAATTGAAAAAACAGAAAAAAAAGGACTTTATTTCACCAGAACCGACCAGTATAGATTTTTTAAACATTATTTAAATGATGACAAAAACCTTAAGGCTGCCGCCATTAATTATCTTAAAGGATACGGGGCACACAGAAAAATTCACAGGCTCGGAAGGTATATAGCTAATCTGTTTTTTAAAAAGGATTAATGACCATGGATTTAAGCCTGAAAAATGGAATAAAACTGAGCATAATTTTGGCATTCGCGATTCTTTTTATTTCAGGATGTGCACAACATAAGGTGGTTCGCAAAATGGAGGCAACAGGATATTGCGGATGTTCAAAGTGCTGTGGATGGGAAAGGGGAAGCTGGAAATGTCTGAAGCTTGACTTCTGGAACCGCTATGTAAACTCCGGCAAAAGAAAGGGACAGAGCTACAGCGGCAAGACCGCAAGCGGGACAAAACCTCATGTGCCGCATCCTGGTCTTTTCTCCTCAGACAGCATAATACATCCATGGATGATTCCTGTGAGGATTATTTTTTTTCCATGGCTTGCTCTTCCAGGAGATGGAACAATCGCGGCAGATACACGCTATTACTCATTTGGAACGAGGTTTTATATTCCGGGCTATGGAAATGGAGTAGTGGAAGACCGTGGTTCCGCCATCAAAGGTTCAAACCGGCTTGATCTTTTTTTCAGCTCGCATCAAAAGGCTCTTAACTGGGGCAGAAAGAAGGTTAATGTAGAGATACTATCAAGATAATATCAACTTTAAAATCCATCATGCAAAGTTTATTATACAATAAAGTTTTATACCATATACTGTGATATTTTTGTGGCAGGCTGCCACATATTGTAGTTACGACTTATATTAAATAAAATTACTTAAGAGCTGATTTTAAAAATGGATATAAATAAAATTGAAAAACACCTTGGGTCAGGCAAACAGGGTACAGATGCAGTAACAGAAAAAGAAAACCCGATGATTGGTAAAAACCGTTTTTTAAATACAGATGATAATAAAAACGGATTTGTATGCAAAAAAATTCTGATCAATGTTTTGAATAAAATTAATTTTAATGATGGAACCATCATGGTTAATTTCAAGCATTCAAAAAACAACAGAATCATCTCCCGCAATGTTATTCCCCAACCCTGTTCAAATAATCAGATAGACTGCCTTTGGGCAGAAAACAGCAAAAACGGTCAAAGTATGGACTGGTTCAAGTTCCATAATCTTTTTGTTACCAGCGGCAAAAAACTTCTTCTTGTGGAATCCAACCTTGTTAATATAGGTCCAAAAGGGATAAGTATTCTTCTTCCTGATAAATGCGAAGAAATTGATATGAGAAAATCAAGAAGATATTCATGTCAGGGGGTTAATGCGCTCCTTATTCAAAACAGCGCTCCCTTCTATGGTTTTTTAAAGGATTTCTGCACAGACTCTTTTTCCATTGAAGTTAATACCAACCATCCCCGGGGATTTCAATGGATAAGATCTGAATCCCCTGTGACTGCTATATTTTCAAAAGATAAAGAGATTATATATTCAGGTGAATGCAAAATTAAAAGGCAGACATGCTGCCAGGATAAAATAACCCTTGTGCTGGAAGCATTTCAGCAGCAGGCAGAAAGATTTGAGTCTAAAGTATTCCGCAGCACCCGTCAAAGGCTCGTTCCTTCACCCGGTATTATATTCAAACACCCTCTAACTCAAAAAACAGTTTTTTTAAAAATCATAGATCTTTCAGGCTCGGGCTTTTCAGTTGAAGAAGATATAGCCAGCTCGGTACTACTGCCTGGAATGATTATACCTGAACTTGTAATAAGCTTTGGAAACAGCTTTAAAATAAAATGCAGGGCTCAAATAGTATATAGAAAAATAAACGATGAAGAGAAAAAAAGCGGCTCTGTGAGATGCGGCTTCGCTTTTCTTGATGTTAATATCAAAGAGCATATGAAACTTTTGTCAATTTTATATCAGGCAGAAGAGGAAAATGCCTATTTTTGTAATGATGTTGATATGGACAGCCTGTGGGAATTCTTCTTTGAATCGGGTTTTATTTATCCTGAAAAATATGATTTTTTCCATGCTAATAAGGAAAAAATCAAAGATACCTATAAAAAACTTTATACAAAACACCCTGATATAGCAAGATACTTTGTATACCAGGACAAGGGACGTATAATGGGCCATCTCTCAATGATGCGTTTTTATGAAAAATCATGGATGATACAGCACCATGCATCTAATCCTTCTGAATCAAAAAGGGCAGGGCTGGTTGTACTTAACCAGATAGGACGATTTATAAATGATTCATATAACCTTTATAATGTGCACATGAATTTTGTTTTCTGTTATTTCAGGCCGGAAAACAGATTCCCTGAACGTGTTTTCGGAGGCGTTGCCAGGTCAATAAAAAATCCCAAGGGATGTTCCATAGACAGTTTTGCCTATCTGCACTATAACAGAACCGTTAATAAAACAGACAGACTTTCAGCCGAATGGGAGCTCACGGAAACTAAAACTGAAGATCTCCTTGATCTTGAGATCTGTTATGAGCGTGAATCAGGCGGGCTTATTCTTGATGCCATGGATCTAAAGCCTGAAGCCATAGGTTGCAATAATATTTCCAATGAATATAAAAAATTAGGGTTTAAAAGAGAAAAACAGCTTTTTTCCCTTAAAAAAGACAACTTATTACTGGCATTGATTATGGCAAACAGTTCAGACATAGGCTTGAATGCCTCTGATTTGACAAACAGCCTGTCCTTCTTTGTTCTTGAGCCTGATAAAATTTCAAAAAAACTCTTTTATTCCACTCTGCTTAGTCTGTCTTTAAAACTCGGCTTCGTGGAAAAACCCGTACTCTTATACCCCGTTGATTTTGCTGAAACCCATGATATCCCTTTTGAAAAAACATATAACCTGTGGATTCTGAAATCCCAATATACAGGAAAATATTTTAAATATTTGACCAGGCTCTTTAGAACAGTTAAACCCTGACCATAATTTTACAAACAGAATATATTTTCCGTCAACCGTTAACCGCCCTTTCCACTATAGCGGCTTTTGTCCTCTGCATGAAATAACGGGTGTATAAGTAAAACGTCGCGGGTCTGAAAAAAAAATTTTAAACTCTTTTAAAAACTCTTCATACTCCCCATTATACTCCTCAAAGGCATAACCTGAATTTTTTGCAGCTACTTCAACCTTCATCTCCCAGTTTACCCTGTCTTTTTCTTCAAGTTCTCCGAAAATCAGATGATGGGGATCAACAATAACATCAATATTATTATAACCAAGATCATAAAGAAATGAATAAAGTTTTCTTCCAATATATGGGTCAAAGTCAGCTTCTGCTTCCAGCCTGTCCATTAATCCATTTATGCTTCTTTCCAGTCTTTTGGAAAGCCCGAAATGATTAAGGCAGTTGTAGTCAAGATCTATCAGACAGATAATTCCGCCTGGGTTCATAATGGTTGAAAGTTTTTTTACAATGTCAAAACTTTTTTTCCTGTGATATTCAAGGAAGAACCGCGTCCATATAAAGTCGAACATTCCCACTTCTTTAATCAGCGCTTCCTGGCTGTCAAAAAGTTCAAGAATATCCTGGCATATAAATTCAAGCCCCTTTACATGATAGTTATTCCTTGCATGTTTCAACCTTTTTTCAGAGCGGTCAACTCCAACAACCCTGCCGCCTGGTGAAACGAGCTGATGAAGCAAAAATGTGGTCTTGCCTGATCCAAACCCGATATCTGCAACACGCATTCCCTGCTTTATACCCGCCCAAAGGGCCTGTTTTTTTACTGTATGGCTGTCTGTCTTTAAATCCAGACGATACGCTTCCCTGTCGCTTTCCATAATATATTCATTTTTTTTCATAATTAGGCTGACTTCTCCCCCATACGGATATTATAAAAATCTGCCAAGAATCTTTTGACCCTGAAGGGTTAAAGATAAACAGAGTCTGTTTTTTTCATTTAATTTTTGTGTAATAACTCCTCTGGCCATTAATGAAGAGAGCTCTTCATTTACCGTTTCTTCGGGCAGACCTGTTTTCTTTAAAATATCGGACAAAGCATGTTCATCATCTTCCCGGGCAAACACCTTTAAAATTTTCAGAGTATCATCGGACAAGCCTAACACAGGGGATTTATCATTTTCAGGTTCCATAAAATCAGATTTCGGCCCAATCTTCGCTTTGCCGGGAGGTTTACCAAGTACGGCTGTTTCTCTTTGCAAGGGGCTGATATAAATTTTTCCAATAAATCCGGATAAAAAAAATGCTGATATAATACATATCCCTGTAAAAACATAGAGATTGACAGGTTTTATGCGTGCGTCTTCAAGGAGGCTGCTTGAAAAAATATTGAGTAAAAAAGGGACAGTAAAAGATGCGGCAATACCTATGAATATATAACCAAAAATATTTTTGGGCTTTGGATTTTTATGCTCTGATGCCGCACAATAGTTTGCCGCACCGCCGATTATTCCGGCAAAAACCATGACACAAAACAAAACAGACATGTAACTGTCGATAAACTTCGTAATCTGCAATAAAATTCCTTTAATCATTCGGACTAATCCAGAGTTCAAGCTGCCCTGCGGCAATATCCGGATAAGCTCTCCCAAGATAAACAACTTTTAAGTTTAAATCCTTCCCCGTCCCGCCAATAAAATCACGGACATCCTTTTTTAATTCAAAAGCCGCACCCCTGTCGTTATTATTAAAGTAGCGGATATCATTATTTTCAAACTTCACGTACTGAATTGCACCCATACTATAACCTTTTTTTGCTAAAAAATGATAAAGGTTTCCTGCAACTTCCTGATTGTTTTTTTTTTTGCTGCAATGAATATATACCCTGTATTTTCCATAATTATTTTTTTGACATTCTTTTGAAACAGGGCGAATCTTTTCCTGCCCCTTATCTAAGCCGTTAAGCCCCAATGCATCCATATGCAGAATATCGGTTTGATTTAATATCGTTTTGGTATGTTCGGTCAGGCTGCTTATTTTTAAATCAATCTCTTTGAGCTTTTTAATCGTCTCATCATACTTTTTTATTCTATCTTCACAGACAAACTGTTTTTTTTCATTATGATTAAAAATATAAATCGCAAAAAAAGCTGAGAAACATCCACCTATTATTAAACCGGCAGCCAGGGCAAAGATATAATATCGTCTAATGTTATAGTTATCGACTGCTCTTGTTAAAGCTTTAATTAAAAGTCTGACTTCAGTTTGTGAAATATCAGCCGCCGATTCTCTATCATCCGTTTCCATCCAGTTGATTCCTTATAGCGAGACCGATTTTTTCAATCATATAGGGTTTTTTTAAATAAGCGCCTGCACCAAGTCTCTGAGCCTCTTTAATACGTCCGGTTTCAGAGAACCCGCTTGCAATTATTACCTTTTGTTCCGGTTTAATCCCTATGATCTTTTTGTATGTGTCAAGGCCGTCCATGCCTGCCCCCATAATCATATCCAGCACAATCAAATCAGCCTCTTTCTTTTTTAAATATTCAACAGCTTCTTCACCGCTTGAGACAGTTGCAACATTATAGCCTAATTTATCCAGCATTACTGAAGCTATTTCCCTTTGCTCCTTCACATCATCCACCACAAGTATGTTTTCTCCCCTTCCCTTATAGTCTTCAAGAGTTAACTGAATTCTGTGGGCAATTTTCTCCTGTCGTGTTACAGGAAAAAACAATGTAAATGTAGAACCTGACCCTTGTGTACTCTTAATATCAATATAACCATTATGGTCTTTTACCGTACCCCATACAACTGCCATTCCCAGACCCGTCCCGCTTCTTCCCATTATCTTGTTTGTATAAAAGGGCTCAAATATCCTGTCCATTACCTCTTGGGAAATACCTGTGCCTGTGTCCGATATTTCAAAAATAACATAATCGCCCTCTTTTACATCATCATAGCCCCGAACATAGCTGTCAATATACTGGTTTTTCGTTGAAAGAAAAATTCTGCCTCCGTCAGGCATGGCCTCTGCGGCATTATAAAGCAAATTCATAACAATTTTAGACAGATGAACCGGAGAGCCTGAAATATTTAACAGATTCGGTTCAAAGTCTGTTTCCACTTCAAGCCACGCATAGTACTCTTTAAGCTTTTCATGTTCGGGACCTTGTAAATATTCGGTTATAACATCGTTTATATTTACTGCCTCCATGGCCACAACGCCTCTTCTAGCCATTGTCAATAGATCCTGAACAATTGCAGCGGCCCTTTCTCCTGATTTTTGTATTGTCAACATCGGTTTTCTTAATGGATCATCTTCGGGGATATCCAGCAGCAGCAACTCAGGATAGCTAACTATCCCTGAAAGTATATTATTAAGGTCGTGCGCGACTCCGCCTGCCAGTGTGCCAATGGCTTCCATTTTCTGTGACCTCTGGAGTTTTTTTTCCAGAGAATTTTTTTCTTCTTCAGCTTTTTTAATTTCTGTAATATCGTTGCCAATGCAAAGCAGTTCAGTAAACCTGCCCTCCTCGTTGAACTCAGGCTTAAAAGTCCATGCGATATATGCTTTTTCATTATTGTTAAGCTTAATTATAAATTCTGAAGCATATGGAATGTCGGGATTCAATTTAAGGCTGGAAATCAGTTCAGCAATATTCCGATAGGTCTCTTTAGAACCGCGCAAAATTGTGTCCTTAACACTCTTGCCTATAATTTCATCTTCCGTATAACCGAACAGCTTTTGTGCAAATTCGTTAAAAAAAATAATCTTCCCGCTAATATCACAGCTCATAATAATGCTGTTTGCATTCTCCACAAGCTGTCTGTAATTTTTTTCACTTTCATGAAGTCTCTGAAAAGCCCTGGCATTCATGATGCTGATTGCAGTATGTGAAGCCACTCCCATCAGTATATTTATATCTATCTGAGTCAATGACCTTTTTGATTTCACATTATCAACGGCAAAAATACCGAGGGACTTTTTTTCATAAATAATGGGAATAGATATAAGAGATCTGACATTAAGTTTTTTAGCAAGGGAAAGGCTTCTTTCTGAAAAGTTTTTTCCGTTTTCTGAAATATCATTTACAAGAAAAGGTTTCCGCTTCTTATAGGAGAGTACAAAGATTCCTTTTGAATCGGCTCTGTCAAGGTGAAATTCAGTCTCCCTTAAAAGGGTTTTTTCGTCTTCTGTATAACCATACCCGCAGGAAAAGCGCAGCCTGTCTTCAGTCTTATTTGCAAACATGATAAGACCGCGATCAAAATCAAGCCGCCTTTCCGTAATCCGCATTACTGTTTTTAAAAGCTTCTCAAGGTTTAAAATACTCGAAGTGGCCTGACCTATTTCCTGAATCAACAAAGCGTTATTGTTGCGGGTATTCATCTCTTCGATTAAAACCCGCGCTGCATCTCCCTGGGTTTCAACAGTTTTAGACAGCTCCCTTTTTGCCACATTCTCAACATACAAAGAAAATATCAGTATTATAAATGAATATGATGTAAAAAAATAGAGCCACGGTTTTACAGAAAGGATAAAAAAAGAAGGAATAAAACCTATTATGCCTGTCAAAATTGCAAAATTGCGTACCCTTTTAAGCAAGGTTGAGGGAGTCTTATCCCAGCTTATTATATATCTGCAGCATTTGCCACCCCTATGAAAACATTCAGGATGCTCAATTTCAGCAAATTTGTTGGTAAAAAGTTTTGCCAGGGATTCAAAAGTCCCAAGCCTGTTATCACATTGATAAGGTTTTTCATTTACACCCGGTCTGGGCGTGGAGATTACTTCTACTTTATTGGATTTAATTTTTTTTGTTTTAACATCAGCCCCGCGGCTCATGGCAGTGTATACTTTGCCGAGAAGCATATAGACTGTGCCAAGACTCAGCAGACCCAGTGTATACTGCTGCAAAACGCCTGCCGCACCTGAAGGTATGGTGAAACGACCGGCGCCCCTTGCGATATCCAGATTGCCGGTTGATAGAAGCATAATTTCATGAAACCTGTCAACCTGCACCTGGGTGAACCAGCAGGTGGAGTCATTAACCTCATATCTGTTTATTCCTGCATATTCCAGGATCTGATCAATACTCTTATCAGGGTAATATCTTTTTATATATTCCAGATGTACTTTAATTATCCTGCTGTTATAAAGCAGTTTTTCGTCATTCATTGGTCAAACAATTACCTGCTGAATATACCACATCTTAAAATTATAGTTTTTTATATTTACCAGCCACTGAATATATATTAAAAACATATTTAGTGCAACATCTTATAAGCATAAAACTATAACTTTTGACGCTGGGTGGTCAATCCCCTCTTATTGACATTTATTTGGTTTTTTGATATATGACAAATAAATATTTTGGCAGGTTAATGCCTGTGGAATATTATTCATCCATAAAGACCAAAATCATTAAAAAAAAGTATTAAAAAAGAGGTGTCAGTATGACTGAACATGTGAAAATGATTTACAAGGGACAAACACTGGAATTTCCAATTATTGTTGGGACTGAAAATGAAAAAGGAATTGATATATCCAGGCTGCGAAGTCAAACCGGGCTGATTACACTGGATCCCGGATTTGGAAATACAGGAAGCTGCAAAAGTGAAATAACATATATGGACGGCGAAAAGGGGATACTGCGCAATCGTGGCATTCCTATCCAACTGCTGGCAAAACACTCAACCTTTGTTGAGACGACATATCTTCTGGTTCATGGGGAACTTCCCACAAGAAAGGAACTTGCTAAATTTTCCAAGCTATTGACCCAGCACTCTCTTGTTCATGAAGATATGCATATTTTTTTTCAAAACTTCCCCAGAGCATCACACCCCATGGGAATTTTATCCTCAATGGTTAATGCTCTTAATGCTTTTTATCCTGAAATTCAAAAGGACTCTACTGAAGATGTTAACGACATAGACATAACGGTAACGCGTCTTCTTGCCAAAATCAGAACACTTGCAGCCATGTCCTTTAATATTTCCAGGGGGCACAAGGTGGTTTATCCAAGACCGGATCTTTCATATTGTGCAAATTTTTTAAATATGATGTTTGATTCTCCGGTTGCTCCTTATGAGATTGATGAAGAAGTGGTCAGAGCGCTTAATATTTTTTGGATTCTTCATGCAGACCACGAGCAAAACTGTTCCACATCGACCGTAAGGCTTGTGGGCAGCGGCATGGTGAATCTTTATTCAGCTATTTCAGCGGGCATAGCAGCTCTTTGGGGACCATTGCACGGAGGCGCAAATCAGGCTGTTATTGAAATGTTAAAAAACATAGTTTCAGGCGGCAGCAATATCGATAAGGTTATTGAAAGGGCTAAAGACAAAAATGATCCTTTCAGATTAATGGGGTTTGGTCACCGTGTTTATAAGACAAGTGATCCAAGGGCTAAAATAATTAAAAATGTATGTGATAATCTTCTTGAAAAATTAAACATTAGAGATCCTTTACTGGATGTTGCAAAAGAGCTCGAAGAAAAAGCTGTCCATGATAACTATTTTACAGAACATAATCTTTATCCTAATGTGGATTTCTACAGTGGTATTATTCTGCGGGCAATAGGCATTCCAACAAACATGTTTACTGTAATGTTTGCCATAGGCAGACTGCCCGGCTGGATAGCCCAGTGGAAAGAGTATATGGATGACCCAAAAAAGAAACTTGGTCGTCCTCGCCAGATATATATGGGTCCTAATAAAACTGATTATATTCCGATAGATGAAAGGGGATAGCGAGCGATATCTTTCAGAAATTTACAAACTCAATTAAAAAGAACCAAGGGGTCTTGTGAAAGTAAATTGAGCAGGCTCTTTCACAAGCTCTCTTGCAACGGTTTTTACATTTCCTCCCATAAATGAAACCGGAAGTGAAATAATAAAAAAAGCAGTTCCGGCAACTGTCCCCACTATTCCCGCAGGTCTTATTAACAGGAAATCAATAATTATTGTCCCTGCGCTAATCTCTTCTTCATGGGTATAAAAATTTTCAACGGCAACCGCTTTGAAAGGCATTAATAAAAACATTATAACAACTAAAACAACTGTGCTTTTTTTTAATATACTGTGCATGTGACCCTCCCGATAATTTTTTATTTAATAACCTTTGTTATTAATCGGCTTTTGACATAAAATCTTTAATATTGTAAAATATTATTTTTCTATTTATGTCAATAAAACTGATTGAATTTTTTAAAAGATGATTGATCTGTTCGATTATATTGAAGTGGCAGTCGCCTTCCCTGTATATAAAACCTATACTTACAGTGTTGCTGAAAATTTTTCCACTCCGCCGACTCCCGGCAAAAGAGTATTAGTCCCTTTTGGCAAAAGAAGGTTAACAGGGTATATCATAGGTCCCGCAGAAAATCCAAAAAAAAAAATTAAGCCGGTTATTGATATACTTGATGAAATACCGATTTTTTCTGAAACCATGGTGCCCTTTTTCAGGTGGATTTCAGATTATTATAAGTATCCCATTGGAGAAGTTATTAAAAGTGCTCTCCCTGGAGGGCTTAATATCAATGAGTTGACGCAGATCTCCATAACGAGAAAAGGGGAAAAAATATTTTCAAAAGATACAGCCGATACTGTTGAGAGTGAGATATTATCCCGTTTGCATAAAAAACCGTGTTATTTAAAAGACCTGTGCAAAAGTTTTAAAAAAGATATGCATAGCTCCGTTTTTCACAAGATGGAACAATCGGGCTGGATTATACAGGAAAAAAAACTGAAATCCGGGCGCACCCGCTATAAAATGGATAGATACTTAAAACTTAATCCAGCGTCTCCTCCCGCTGGCAAGCTTTCCGGGTCTAAAAAAAAAATAATAGATATTCTTAAGTCCAAATCCGAAGATATATCCTCTATCGAGCTTAATTATTTAGTATCAGGTGCATCCAGGCTTGCCAAATCCATGGAACGTGATGGATATATTTTAATTTTCAAAAAAAAAATTTACAGGGATCCTTTTGGAGAATCAATTGCGCCTGACACAATTCCTTTGCCCACCAGGGAGCAGGAAGAAGCAATTAAAAAAGTTTCAGAAGCTTGTAAAAATGGTTTTGCTGCTTTTCTTTTATCAGGTGTTACCGGAAGCGGAAAGACCGAAGTCTATATGCAGCTTGCTGCAGGGGTTATTGAAAGCGCACGGAGTGTACTGGTTCTTGTTCCTGAAATTGCTCTTATTTCCCAGATTGAAAGAAGGTTCAGGGCTCGTTTTGGAGAGCGTGTTGCAGTACTCCACAGCGGTCTTACTGCAGGGGAGTACTATGATCAATGGATGCGTATTGTACGCAATGAAGTTGTCATAGGAATAGGCGCAAGGTCTGCCGTTTTTGCGCCATTTGCAGATATCGGTCTTATTATTGTGGATGAAGAGCATGACTCTTCCTATAAGCAGGACAGGGGGCTTCATTATAATGCCAGGGATATGGCTGTTGTAAGGGCAAAGCTGAATTCCGGCGTTGTCCTGCTCGGCTCCGCCACGCCCTCTATTCAGTCCTATTATAATGTGGTAACCGGAAAATTTTTTGGCGTAAGCTTAAAAGAGCGTGTTTTGTCAAGATCACTTCCTGAGGTCTCGGTGGTTGATTTGCGAAAGCGCAGGGATGACAAAGGTATTAAACGTTTTATAACCAAAGAACTTTTCATTGCAATGAAAAAAACCCTTGAACGGGGTGAACAGATTCTGCTTTTTTTAAACAGACGCGGTTTTGCAGGTTACTCTGTCTGTGCAGCGTGCGGCAGCGCAGTAAAATGCAAAAATTGTGATATATCTTTAACTCTACACCAGGCGGCAAATGCTTTTAAATGCCATTTTTGTGGATATTCCCGCTCTGCTGCTTTAAAATGTTCAACCTGCGGTTCATCTAATATCTATTCTCTCGGAGTGGGCACTGAAAAAATTGAGGAGGCTGTTAAAAACATTTTCCCCAATGCACATGTTGCAAGAATGGACCGTGATACAATAAAAAAAAAAGGCTCCATATTAAAAATCCTTAAGGGCTTAAAAAATAAAACAATAGATATTCTTGTGGGAACACAGATGATTGCAAAGGGGCATGACTATAATAACATAACCCTCGTTGGTATAATCTGTGCGGATCTTGGCCTTAATTTTCCTGATTTCAGAGCCGGAGAATATACCTTTCAGACCCTGGCCCAGGTCGCAGGAAGGGCAGGCAGAGGAGTTGCGCCGGGAAAAGTTATTTTACAGACATATAACCCAGAGCATTTCAGTATATTATCTGCAAAAGATCATGATTTTTTGTCTTTTTACAACAAAGAGGCAAATTTCAGGAAGATTCTGAAATATCCTCCGTTTTCAAAAATGATCCAGATTAAAATTTCAGGAAAAGACAAAAAAAAAACAGAACAGCTCGCAAGGAATATGTGTAAAGCCTGCAATGATTTGACAAAAAATGACAGGTATTTTTCCCAAAACGTGGAAATAATGGGACCCATTGAAGCTTTTATTTCCAGAGTTGCAAATAAGTACAGGTGGCAGATTTTATTGAAAAGCCCGAACACAGCGCCTCTTCATAAACTGGTAGAAAAATTGATGCATGAAAATTCAGGCATGTTTAATAAAAGAAATATTCATGTGATAGTTGATGTTGATCCTGTTTTTATGATGTAATAATTTTCTTTTGACAAAATTTTTCATGGCTGTATTATTCAATTTTATTATTAAAGGATGGAGATTAATCAGATTGAAAAAAACATTTATTCTTCTTACAGCTATTTTCTATGTTTTATCTTATCCGGTTACTTCTGAGTGCTATAAAAAAGAGAACATGGAAAATAAAGGTGATAAAAATGCATCCCCTGCAAATCAAGCAACAGGCATCGAAACATTAAAGCATCCATCTGTTGTTCTTCCGGAAAATATTTATCAATTTGATAAAGTGCTTGAAGGGACGGTGTTAAACCATGAATTTATAGTACAAAATAAAGGCGAAGCCTCTCTTGAAATAAAAAAAGTAAAACCTGGTTGAGGCTGTACAGCAGTCTCTTTTACGAGAGTTATTCCTCCCGGAGAGGAGGGAAAGGTGACCATCAAGGTCAATACAAGAGGATATGGTGGAAGAACATTAAAAAAAAATATATATATTTTTACAAATGATGATAAAAACAGTAAATTAAAATTGACCATTGCAGGCGAGGTTGAAAGTTTTGCCTTAATTACTCCTAAAAAAATAAAGCTGCGGGGTTCACTTGATAAACCTGTTACAGCAAAGGTAAAAATTGTTCCTAAAAAAAAATATCCCTTTAAAATAATATCCACAAGGTTGAAAAAGGAAGGGTTAATTAAATACGATCTTAAAAAAATCAATGGCCCCGATGGCCATGAATACCTTTTAACTGTTGAAAATATTAAGAAAAAAAGAGGAAGATATTTTAATATAATATATTTAACCACTGACAGTAAGATAAAGCATGAAATAAAAATAAGTGTTTACGGTGATATTTTTAATGTTAAAAAAGATGCACGGAAAGGGAAAAACTGAATTCCATGAAAAATGTTAAAATTGTTGCCTTTGACTGTGACGGGGTAATGTTTGATACTATAAATTCCAATACCATTTATTATAATTCTATCCTGGAGCATTTTGGCAGGTCTGAGATGACGGATGCTCAGCGCTCATATATTCACATGCACACAGTCGATAAAGCTCTTTTTTATCTTTTTAATGATCAAACAGAATATGAAGATGCCCAGGCCTATCGCAAAAGTTTAGACTATACAGTTTTTCTGAAATATCTTGAGATTGAGCCTTTTCTTAAACCTTTGCTGAAAAAAATAAAACCAAAATTTAATACAGCCATAGCTACCAACAGAACAGATACAATGGAGGCACTGCTTGTTAACAACAAACTTGAAGAATATTTTGACATAGTCGTTACTGCAAGCAACGTTAAGTTCCCGAAACCTTATCCTGATCAACTGTTTAAAATTATTAATCATTTTGATTTAAAGCCCGAAAACATGATTTACATTGGTGATTCCAGGCTGGATGAGCTTGCCGCAAAAGCAGCAGGTGTTACCCTTGTCGCATATAAAAACAGTTCCCTTGCAGCAGATTTTCATATACAAAGTTTAAAAGAGATGGAAAAAATTCTTGACCTGTAATTTTATACCCTTAGGGTATGACTAAAAATAGAAAATTAAATTTTCCAAGGAGATTGAATTGAAACACAAATATTTAATACTAAAAGACAATGAAAAAAACGGATTGATAATAAAAGAGTTCGCTGAAACAGATAAAGATATACACTCTTTACTATGCATAGAAAAGTATGATGACGAAGCTGTTAAATCAGCTATTGAAAAAGGAAAGGATGAACTTGTTTCCACATTAAGAACAGTTAATATTTACCCCCCTGGAATATTAGCTGATAAACTCGCTGAAACAGTTATGGATTTATATGCCAGGGAAAACTGGAACGAAACCCTTGAAGTTTTTTTCAATGATTTAAGCTTGCTCGAGGCGGAAGCTGAAGAACTTGACTCACCGGAAGATGAAGAAACTGAAAACGATTCAGATATAAAACTTGACGACATTCTGAAAGATAAAGATAAGGATTCACCCAAAGAAGCATCCGCATAAACCCTTAAACAACAAAATCCATGACCATCTCATACATGACACCTTTGAAAAATGTTCAATTTTACGTAGGGGCAGAATCTATTTCTGCCCTATAACAGAATCTATTTCTGCCCTATAGCATTTCTGGCGGATATGAGGGCGGATATGGAATCCGCCCCTACCTTCGGAAAGGCAGCGTTTTGCAAAGGTCTCATACAGGGCATGGTATATTTAAAAGACCCGTGCTTTCATCAAGACCAAGCATAATATTCATATTCTGTACGGCCTGACCGGCGGCCCCTTTAATTAAATTATCAATCACAGACATTATTATAAGACGATTATTCCTGTCATCTATTTTACAGCCTATATCACAATAATTTGTTCCGCGTACATGTGCAGTATCCGGAGGCCTGTTTTCCGGGCATAATCGAATAAATCTACGACCTTTATAACTGCATTTAAAGCAGTTCATGATATCATCATGACTGACCTTTTCAGTTAAATTCACATATGTTGTGGTCTCCATCCCCCGGGTCATGGGGACAAGGTGGGGGACAAATGTTATATTTACATTTTTGCCATACTCAGCACTCAACACTTCTTCAATTTCAGGACAATGCCTGTGCCCTGTCACCTTATATGGTTTAAATGACTCATTAGCTTCGCTGTAAAGACTTGATATTGATAGAGATCTTCCTGCTCCGCTTACTCCCGATTTTGAATCTGCAATAATAGTTTCAGGATCAATAATTTTTTCTTTTAACAAGGGGATAAGCGGCAAAAGAACGCTGGTGGGGTAACATCCTGGGTTACCTGTCAACCGGGCTTCCTTTATGTTTTCATGATAAATTTCGGAAAGACCGTAAACCGATTTTTTTAAAAGTTCTTTTGCAGTATGGGGCTGATAAAAAGATTCATAACGTGATACATCAGCAAACCTGAAATCAGCGGAAAGATCAATCACTCTTTTATTACGCCTGATAAATTCAGGAACTATCTCCATGGGAATCTTATGGGGCAGGGCTATAAAAATAAAGTCCGTTTTATCACAAATTTTATCCGTGGAAAGTTTTTCGCAAACCAGATCAACCGCACCGGCCATTGAAGGGTAAACCGCATCAAATCTTTTACCTGAAAACTGGCGGGATGTTACAGTTGTAAGCTCAACTTCATGATGCCCTGACAAAATCCTTACCAGTTCAGCTCCTGCATATCCTGTGGCGCCGACTACTCCAACTCTTGTCATGTTTAATTTCTCCAAGCATATAGACGATTATATCTATTACGTTCACATCAATCTCAAAAATCATACTTAAACCGTCAACCGTCAACCGTCAACCGTAAACCGCCCTGCAGCTTAAAAATCTACTTGAAATAAACACAGACATTTAATATCATTATCTACTTTTTTTGAAATTATAAAAACCCGTGTTTAAAAAAGAGAGATTTTAAGAAAATGTTCAAAAATATAGAGTTTATTAAAAATATTTTCGATGAGTTTCATGATAGTATAATTATGATTGACAAAAAATATAATATTATTTTTGCCAATAAACGGTTGGAAAAAATATTTTCAGGCAAAATGCCCCTTGCCGGAAAAAAATGTTATAAGGTTTATCAGGAGAGAGTTGATCCATGCCCCTGGTGCTTTTTAAATTCAGTTGTAAAAAACGGCGAGCGTAAAAGCGGTGTTTTCCCATATCCTTCAAAGGATGATCAGCCTGGCGGATGGATTGATATCGCAGCATACCCCATGAGGGACGACCGGCACCAGATTATTGGAATAATAGAACGTGTTAAGGATGTTACAAAAAAAGTTCTTACTGAAAAAAACTTAAAGGAGAGTAGAGAACGCCTTAAGGCAATATTTAAGGCTGCCAGGGCAATTTCTATTATAATAACAGATGTTAAAGGAAAGGATCTCCTTATCCGGGAATTCAGCGCCGGAGCAGAACGTATGTTCGGCTATAATAGCAAAGAGGTTCTTGGCAGTTCTGTTTCCATACTCCATCTACCTGAAGACAGGGAGCGATGGGCAAAGGTTATCGAATCCACAAAACAGGTAAAAGAGGGCTTTTCCGGTGAATTTACATTGCTTAAAAAAAGCAAAGAAAGATTCCCTGCATTTGTAACAGTACAGCCAATATTCGACACAGAGGATAATATGGCTGGAATATTAAGGGTTACACTGGATCTTACTGAAATCAAACAGGCTAAAGCCTCTCTTCTTAAAAGCGCAAAGCAGTTCAGAGAGCTTGCCGAACTGCTGCCGGAAACCGTATTTGAGATGGATCTGACAGGACGGCTTGTATTTGTAAATAAAAAGGCATTTGATACTTTTGGCTATACGGCTCAAGATATGCAAAAAGGAATGAACGGTTTTAACATGCTTGTGCCTGAAGATCGCAAAAGAGCACAAGAAAATATGCAAAAACTTGTTAATGGCGAAAAAACAGGCCTCAGCGAATATACTGCTGTCAGGAAAGACAAAAGCACTTTTATCTGTCTGCTCCATTCAGCAGTTGTTCATCATAAAGGGAAACCTTCAGGTTTAAGAGGCTTTATAATAGATATATCTGAAAAAAAACGGCTTGAAAACAGGCTGTTTCAGACACAAAAGATGGAATCCGTAGGTACATTGGCAGGGGGAATTGCCCATGATTTTAATAATCTTTTGATGGGCATACAGGGAAATATTTCTTTGCTGAAATTTGATATTGATTCCGGAAAGCTGAACAAAGAAAATTCCGCCGATAAAATCAGGAACATTAATCATTTGATTAAAAACGGGGCTAATTTAACAAGACAGATTTTAGGTTTTGCAAGAGAAGGCCAAATTGATATAAAATCTGTAGATTTAAACAAACTTATTAAATATCATAACATCATGTTCGGACGAACCAGAAAAGATCTGACAATCGTTGAAGATTCTGAAGATAATCCTCTGGTTGCAGATATTGACAAGAATCAGATAGAGCAGGTGCTTTTGAATATATATATTAATGCATGCCAGGCAATGCAGGAGAATAAAAAGATTTATGTTAAAACTAAAAATGTTGTCCTGGATGAGACTTTCGCTAAAACCTGTCAGACCAAACCCGGCAAATATATAAAAATATCTATAACCGATACCGGCTCCGGAATAGACAAAAAGATTATAAACAGAATTTTTGAGCCTTTTTTTACCACAAAAAAGATCGGCGGCAGGGGCACAGGTTTGGGGCTGGCTACTTCTTATGGTATTATCAAAGCCCATGGAGGTTTTATAAAAGTTTACAGCGAAAAAGACCATGGCTCAACCTTTTCCATTTTTTTACCTGCTTCGAGACAAAAAGCATTGGAACCCCTTGATATGCCTGCCAGAATTTTGAAGGGAAATGAAACCGTTCTTATGGTGGACGATGAGGATATGGTTCTTGATGTAGGAACTCAGATATTAAAGACTATGGGTTATAAGGTGCTGTCAGCTCACTGCGGGAAAGAGGCTGTAAAAATTTTCCATGAGCAGAAAAACAGTATCGATATTGTTATTCTGGATATGATCATGCCTGAAATGAGCGGAGAGCAAACATTTTATGAACTAAAAAAGATTAATCCAAAGATCAAAGTGCTTCTTGCCAGTGGTTACAGCGCAAACGAACAGGTTGAAAACATGCTGGAACGGGGCTGCAATGCTTTTATTCAAAAACCTTTTAGCGTAAAGGAGCTTTCCCGTAACGTCAGAAACATATTAGATGAAGATTAACCTGTATTTCTCATGAAAGAGATAGAAAAAACCATTCTTCTGATAAAAGAAGTTGAAAAGCAGCTTAAAGTTTGTATCCGTTGCGGTATGTGCCAGGCTGTCTGCCCTGTTTTTCTTGAAACCGGAAATGAGGCTGATGTTGCCAGGGGAAAGCTTGCGCTTCTTGAAGGGATGGCCTTTGGATTATTTCAAGACCCCAAAGGCGTTGCAAAACGTCTCAACCGCTGCCTTTTATGCGGCTCCTGCGCATATAACTGCCCAAGAGGGGTTGATATATTTGAAATTTTTATAAAGGCACGTTCTATCCTTTCAGGTTTTACAAAACTGTCTTTTATTAAAAAAAAAATTTTACGGCTGTTTCTGACAAGACCGGAATTTTTTGATAAATTTTTTAAATACAGCATAAAAATTCAAGGTTTTTTGGCAAAACCTGCAAATAGATACAGTCAGGCTCCATGCTCTGTTTTAAGATTCCCATTTAAAAGCTCAAGGCATTTTATACCGCCGGCTTCAGTTCCATTTCATCATTCCATCAAGTCATTAAATAAAAACAGATCCGGCTCAGGTCTCAAAGCTGCTTTTTTTACAGGCTGCATCATCGACAGGTTTTTTCCTGATGTTGCAAAGGCATCTTATGATGTGCTTAATTATTATAATATTGATGTAATAATACCGGACAATCAGGGATGCTGCGGAATTCCCTTTGTTTCAACGGGTGATTTTGATGCGCTTAAAAAGCTTCTGCTACACAATCTGCAAAGGTTTAATGCCGATGATTTTGACTACCTGATCACATCATGCGCAACCTGCACTTTTACCATCAAGAAAATACTGCCCATGATAGCTGCTGATAATTCATGGGGTTTTAAATCAAAAATTGATGCAATCTCAAAAAAGACTCTTGATATAAGCAGTTTCCTGGTTTCCAAGGTGGGAATAAAAAAAAATGATAATTATAACAGCAAAGCATCTTTGATCACTTATCATGATCCCTGCCATCTGTCTAAATCTCTTGGAGTATCCTCTGAGCCAAGAGATTTAATAAAGGCAAACAGAAACTATGAACTAAAAGAGATGGCCGAAGCTGACAGGTGCTGCGGAATGGGCGGCAGCTTTAATCTGAATCATTATGATATCTCCTCGGATATAGGAATGAGAAAGGCAGCGAATATAAAAGCGACCGAAAGTTCGGTTGTTGCCACAGGATGTCCTGCATGTATGCTTCAGCTATCCGATATGCTTTCCAAAACCAAAAGCAGTATTTTGGTTAAACATTTTATTGAAATTTATGCCGAGTCTTTAGTGTTCTGAATAAAGATTAAGTTTTATCAATAATAGCCGATATTGATATCATGAAAATGTTTATTTTTCTCGCAGTTGCGGCTTTTTGTTTTCAAGGATGTTTTTCTTATTTGGGGCTGAGATCCGATGCGAATGATTTTCCCGAAAACATCTATGTTCTACCTGAAGTTAACTCCTACGGCTCATCCACAGTTGGTATATTCCGGTTTATTGAGCCTCCGAATTTGCACGGAGCAGGCACCCAGGCCGCTGAAACCGTTTATAATGAACTGCTTAAAAACAGAATATTTTCAAGGATCACTTCAGAAACAGATTATCTCCCACAAAATCTTAAGAAAATTTTGCGTTTTGCTAAAAAAAAGGGGTACGATCTTATTATAACGGGTGAAATTTTCTACTATTTTGACGGCAGTTCTTCCATGCCCGTTCATGTGGCGGAGAGCATCCGCGTGGTACATGTTTTAAGCGGCAGTACTGTCTGGTATGCTAAAGCTATTGATAAAGCGCCTCCTGTTTATTCCTCAGACTATATTTTTTTTAAGCTCAAGGGCGCATCCGCCCCGCCGGCCAGCCTGCTTTTTGAAAGAAATGCAAAAAAATTTTGCAGTATGATTAAAAATATGCCTGCCCAGGTTGAAGGTGATGCTGACCAGGACGGCATCTCCGACAAAACAGACAGATGTGCAAAAACCCCTGTGGGCGTTAATGTTGATCAATACGGCTGCCCCGAAGATACAGATAATGACGGAGTATACGATTATCTCGATAAATGCCCATGCACTGTTGCAGATACAAGAGTAAACGAAAACGGATGCCCTGTTGACAGCGATAATGACGGTGTATGCGATTATCTTGACAAGTGCCCTGATACACCTGAAGAGAGCAGGGTTAATCTTGACGGATGCCCTGTAGATACTGACAATGACGGAGTATATGATTATCTCGATAAATGCCCATGCACTGTTGCAGGTACAAGAGTAAACGAAAACGGATGCCCTGTTGATAGCGATAATGACGGTGTATACGATTATCTTGACAAGTGCCCTGATACACCCGAGGGAGCAAGTGTGGGTAAAAACGGGTGCTGGATTGTCAAATGGGAAGAGCCTCTTTTTGATCTGAATAAATCAACAATTAAACCTGAAGCATACCCGGCGCTAAAAAGTGTATTAAAAATTTTAAAAAAGAATCCCGCTTTAAAGGTTATGATTAAAGGTCATACGGATAATACCGGAACCCGAAAATTTAATCAGACTCTTTCCCAAAAGCGTGCCAAAGAGGTTGTGAAATATTTTTTAAACAGCGGCATTAGTAAAGAGCGTCTTTCCCATAAAGGGTTGGGAGCATCAGCCCCTTTAAATTCTAATAATACGGAGCTTGAAAGAGCTGCTAACAGGAGAGTTGAAATAGAACCTGTTCAATCTTTTTCGAAAAAATAGATAATATGAGCATAAACAAACCGGAAAAATTTGGAAAATATTTTCTTCTTGACCCCATAGCAACAGGGGGCATGGCCGAGCTTCACAGAGCAAAGATTACCGGTGAAGAAGGGTTTGAAAAAGTAATAGCTATGAAGAAAATTCTGCCTCATCTTGTTAACGAAGAAAAACTGGTTAAGGCATTCATAGATGAAGCAAGACTTGCAGCTTTTCTTCAACATGAAAATATTGTCAGAATTTTTGACTTCGGCAAGATGGAGAATGATTATTTTATTGCCATGGAGTATTTGAACGGTAAAAATCTTCAATTTTTAATTAAAAAATCACAACAAAAAGGGTCCCCTCTGGGCAAAGAGAATATTCTCCATATTATTTCCTGTATGTGCAATGGACTCCATTATGCGCACACTCAAAAAAACTTTAAGGGAGAACCTTTAAATATAATTCACAGGGACATAAGCCCACCTAATATTTTTATTTCCTATGAAGGGGAAGTAAAAATCATAGATTTTGGGGTTGCAAAAGCAGCGAGTCAGAATAGTTCAACCAGAATGGGTGTCATAAAAGGCAAGGTGGCATATATGTCCCCCGAGCAGGCTGAAGGAGGGAAAATAGACAGCCGTTCAGATATTTTTGCCATAGGAAGCATTTTTTATGAACTGTTGGCAGGTACTCCTCTTTACCAGGGTGATACAATGCAGGTTCTCGCTAAAGCAAGAAATGCCGACTTTAAGCCCCCTGAAAAAATTATTCCTGATTTGGAGCAGGGTCTTTTAAAGATACTCCAGCGCTCTCTTGCCAAAAATCCTGACCACCGCTATCAATCATGCGGCGAGATGCTTGCCGATATTGAAAAATTGATTTTAGAGGCTTTTTTAAGGCCTGCCACATGGTCACTTGCAAGATATATGAAAAATCTTTTTAATAAAGAGATTGCAAGGGAAGAAATAGTTATGCAGGATGTTCTGGAGCTTGCAGGAAACGGGGGCTTTGACGCTTTTAATAAAAGCTCGCAGGAAGCTGATGGATACCAGAACACAGTAACATTAGACAAGCCAAAAGGTCCGCCTGTTAATAAAAAAATATGTATCGTGGGAGACCTTGCATCAGGGAAGACAAGTATAGCAAGACGTTTTGTTAACGGTGTATGCCCTGAAAAGTATTATTTTACAATGGGCGTTAATGTAAACAGAAAACTTATATCTTTTGAAAACCGCAGAATAAATCTGGAAATATGGGATTTTTGCGGACAGGATCATGTTGTGGAAATATCGCCTGATTCTTTAAAGGATACAGACGGATATTTTCTCGTTATAGACAGTTCAAGAGCCTCTTCTTATAATCTCGCTGTTTTAATTCAGGAAAAACTTGAAAAAAACAGGATAAAAGCTCCTTTTATCTGCCTTTTAAACAAATTCGACCTGTCCAGATCCAAACCAGGCAGACTGGCCAAAAGCTCTTTTGACTCTATATATTCAAAAGGGTGGAGCGTAATGAAAACAAGTGCAAAAACCGGAATGGGCGTAAACAGCGCTTTTATGACTTTGATTGAAAAATTTTTTCTTTGATTCCATGCTTACCGGAGTGAATAATGAACAGGTCATACTTAAGCAATATTATGACTGCCATGGATATCATGGCAATGAAAGCCCGGCAAAACGGCTTATTTGAAACTATTGGGGATGCCCCTTCATGGTTTAATAAATTTAATGCAGACCTGCCAGAGGATGATTCAGGTTTCAGGCCCTGGGATATTTTCCCGTTTCTTAAAAATTTTGTTGAGGAAACCAAATCTTTTGCAGTTAGTGAAAAAGAAAATAAAAAAGTTTCAGGGTGGTGGACACAGATAGACAGCAGTAGCAAATCTCACTATTTTAAGGCATCCTATTTAATCTTTGAAGATGATAGTTATCTGATCATTGAGCATGCATCGGATTCTTCAGCAACATTTTCACTTCTCAACAGGTACAGAGAATATATGCTTCATGACAAGAACAGCCTTGGAGCAGAGAGTGATCTACCAAAAGTTTCGGAAGAATCATCCGGTTTGTCCCTTGTGGATGAGTTGACGGGTCTGCACAACAAAATATCCTTTTTACTTCTCGCCGATCATCAGCTTAAGATGGCAAAGCGAAAAAAACTTTCAATGCTTATATTCATGATAAATCTAAATAATATAGAGTCTATTAATTCACGATTTGGAAAAGCCGAAAGCTTAACAGCGCTGAACACATCAGCCGGTATAATAAAAAAAACTTTCAGGCGGTCTGATATAACAGCCCGCCTGGGACATGAAACTTTTGCTGTTCTGGCTTTGGAGATTGCACCTGACAGCAAGGAGCTGATCATTTCAAGGCTGCAAAAAAACATTAAGCGTCACAACAAATCTTCATTTAAAACTTATGATATATCTTTAAGTTATGGTGCGGTTACTTACAGCCATGATAATAAAAAGACCATGGAAGAACTGATTAAAGAAGCAGGTTTTCAAATGAACGAGAATAAAAATGTCACTCTTCAAGCTTTTTAATATTCTTTTCAGTTAAAGCGGCTTTTTTATCCTCATTAATATCCGAATATATAACAAAAGCTCTTTTGTACCATTTTAAAGCTTCCGAAATATTATTATCCCTGGCATAGATATACGCAATATTTGTACACTGATCAGCCTCTCCAATCCTGTTTTCGATTTTTTCAAAAATTGCAATTGATTTAAAATATGCTTCAAGAGCCTGTTCGCTTTCCTTTAAATCCCTGTGAACAGAACCTATATTCTGAATCTGAAGAGCCCTGCCATTTTCATTTTTAAGGGTTTCATAGTTTTCAAAAGACTTTTCAAAGGATTTCAAAGCATTGTCATAATCTTTAATACTCACATAAAGATGACCGAGATTATTGAGTATCATTGCCTGATACTCCACCAGCTTTTCATTACCTTTAACGATATTATAAACTTTTTTGTATGCATCCAGCGCCAGGGTATTTTTTTTAAGCAAATGATAGCAGTTTGCAAGTCTAAACAGATTGGATGCCCTGTTGATGCTGTCGCCCATGCCCTCATAAATTTCAGCAGCGCTTTCAAAAATTTTTACTGCCTTTTCCACATCTCCTGCACCTGCGGCTTCTATCCCTGCTGCATCAAGTTCTTTTGCTTTATTTATCTGGTCCTGAATGTCCATTATTTTTCTCCTCTTCTTTTACCTTTTGTACCATCTCGTAGTAACCATAAGTTTTTCCCATGCCGTCAATAAACGGTATGAACTTAAAATCCAAAGTGTCCTGAAGTCTTTTTCCTGAATAGACAAGGTGCGTGTCAGGAGGAAAAGGCATATCTATTTGCCGGCTTTTAATTGTTTCAATATTCATGCTGATAGTTCCAAAATCTTTTTTACTGATCTTTTTTAATACATCATAAAGCATAGGATATGAAACAAGTTCTTCAGAAGCAACATTTAACCCCTGATTAAACATATTTTTATTTAAAATACTTTTTATAATAATATGCGCAAGGTCAACCACATAAACAAAACTAAAAAGTGCCAGCCCAGGTTCAGGAAATACAAGAGGAGCTCCATCTCTTATAAGATCAAAAAACTTAGATTCTCTCGGAGCATAATTATACTCTCCGTAAATAATGGACGGCCTTAAGCAGGTAAACTCTATCCCTTTTTTTGCACATTCCTCTTTTAATATGCATTCTGAAAGCCATTTGTTATATCCATAATCTGCATAGGGACCAAGCTCAGGCTGGGCCGCTGTCAGTTTTGGAGCATCTTCAGTGACAGGAACGTCCAGCACATCTTCATAAATCGAAGTGGTGCTTATAAAAATATAATGTTTAAGGGTTCCTGGAAGGTTATTGACCATTTTGCTGATATGATCAGGATTATAAGCGCAGAAATCCACAAGCACATCCCAGTCCAGATCAGGAATCCGGCTTTTAATATCTTCTGCATTTTCCCTGTTTCCCCTAAGCTCTACAATCTCTTTTTTTTTTAAAGGAACATTGCCCCTGTTAAAGATATGAATATTATACTCTTTTTCCTTAATAAGCTCTTCAACAAATATCCTTCCGGCAAAATAACTTCCTCCGATTATAAGCACATTTTTCATTTTTTCATCTCCTTTTACTATATTATTAAAGCCGGTTTCAAAATGTTCAATTTCGTTCGAGGTCAAGGAAGGCAAAAAAATTTAACCACAGGAATACATTGAGTATTTCGAGGATTAAATTTTTTTCCTGACGCAGAGATCGGGCGAAAGGGGACGTTTTGAAATCGGCTCATTAACCTGACCAGACATTTCTTGCTTTTAATTGTTCATCCCTTATGTGTGAATGTATGGCAGGACAGTGATCAAGAAGAAAATCACTTTTTGAATCACTGAGGTCCTGCCTGTAAAGCTCTTTGATAATTTCTGCTGATATATGTTCAATTATGGACATCTTTGCTTTATGTTCTCCTGTTTCCATAAGTTCATTGATCTTTAAGTACATAAATTCGCCAAGTATATCAAGGCTGCGCACAGCACGGTGTCTCCATTTGTAATATGGAGCATATTTTTTATTCAGCAAAAAAAGCAATGACATTATATCCACGGAAAATTTTACCTCGGCAAAACGCGCCGCAAAATATTCATTGTGTGAAACAGAACGAAAATAATTATACTGCCCTGCCTGTGCTGCTGACAGACACCTTGAAGATATTAAAGAGATGCGCACATCTTCAGGGTAAAATGCAAGCAGTGATTTTCTTATTTGGGAAAATTTTCCCAAAGGGTCGGCAAATACCACGCCATTGGTACATACGGCAAGATTATTTTCCGGTATATAGAGCCATCTTTCAAGGGAATCCGGTACATTGCCGACTCCGATAAATTTTCTGTAAAATGCTCCGATCTCAATAACACCAACCCTCCCCTGCCCCCACTGACTGGAAATCCTTTTAAATCCCTTATACTCTTTTGGAAGTTTTTCAAATTCATCTGAAAGCGCCGGGCCGATTTTTTTATAATCATCCATTTCAAGCCAAAGGCAAAACCCCGGACCCCAGTCATGATCCCGTGACTGCTCATCATCAAATCCAAAACAGTCTGACCCGTCGCCAACAAGACCGGCTGCTATTTTCCCCTGATATTTGGAAAATTTTTCTTTTATCATTGGAGCGCCAAACTCATTATAATAGAGTTGTGATAATTCAAGCCCTTTCATATAAAAGCACCTCCTTTTTTATAATCTGACAACATGGACCTCTTGTGTTCCTGAAAAGCTCCCTGCAGCGATAATATCGTCTATCCTTGCGGCAGTTTCAGAAGAGATATACTTTTCTCCGCACCTGGTACAAAGACCCGCCTCCACATTATTTACCACATAAAGCTCGCCTTTAAGGCGGTAATCAAAACTGGCATATGTTATATTTTTAACTTCACCACCACAAAAAAAACAATTCTGTACTCTGTTTTCTATCTTGTGATTCACCTCGCTGCTCCTTTTATCGACACTTCTGGTAAGATGGTCTTTCCATACAGGCAATGAGGGTATATAGACAAAGAGAAGTATCATATATTCGACATTGCTGAAACAGCAAACAACGTGAACAGGCTTTTCATCTGAAAACCCTGCCACAAGAAAGCTGCTGCCCCTTGCAGGATGTTTATGGACTTCTATTATTTTGCCTGATAACACAGCGTCTTTAATCATCCCGACTCTGATTTTACCAGACATAACAGATCTTACAACATGCTCTGAAATAATAAAATCGTTATCTTTTATATTCTTAACGATCTTTGATGCGGCTTCCTGGTATTTCATATAGCTCTCTTTATATTTTCTGATTTTTTATTGGCATTTTTTTAATATTGGTTGCTATTTCTGGTATTTTTTTTACCACTTTAATTTCTTCTGGAATCTATATTCCAAACCCAACGTCAAAATCAGTGGTGCGGCTTTTTGCGTCCGATGCATTTTTTTGTTATACATTTCCCCGGTTCTTTTTAAAATTTTCAGCTTGCTCAAATATGTCTTTATAAACCTCATCTCTTTCTACCGGCGGATATCCGTGTTCATCCAGCAATAAAATCAAACCAACTTTTAAAGCGGATTTTATGTCATCTCGTTTACTCCAATCCGGGAATCTGGCTTTTTCATCTACTAATTCTTTGACAGCTTTTGACAATTCAATCAATTTATCTTCCGGGTAACTAAAATCATATTTAACGCACAAATCTTTGAGAATATCATAAAACGCTTTTTCTTCAAAATTGATTCCTAATTCGTCTCCGGCTGAAAATTCTTTTTGGACTTCCCAAATCAAGTCAGTCAGGTGTTCCGCCATTTCTTCATACACTTCACTACGCAATATATCATCTTCGTTTCTTTCATTATAACGTCCGACAAGGGATTTCATTTTTTTGGAAAAATCAATTCCCTTTACTTTATTGACTTTCCTCATTTCCCCAATGGCTTTAGCTAAAAGTTGTTGAAGAAGTTTTATTTTAGTATTTGGAAGTTTTATTCTATCAATTTTTGCCAGATAATCTTCATCAAAAATATCCTGCTCTGTTTTTGCTTCATCTCCAATTTTAAATATCTCCTCAACGCCATCACTTTCCAAAGCATCTTTTATCATTTCTCGTACTTTGGCATTCATTTGTGCGGTGTCAGGGGCATTACCTTTGGTGAGTTTAAAAACTATTGATCTAACAGCAAGATAAAAATGGGTGTAATCTCTTTCTATTTGCGTTAACTGCTCACTGCCGGCACAAATATCATAAGCAGCTTTTAGTCGTTTGACTAAACCCATAAATCGAGTTTCCAGTTCTTTGGTACTTTGCACATATTCCGCAGCCATATTCAAGGTGTTTAGCTGCTCCAATGCAGAACCGTTAAAGTATTTTGAACTGTCAAATTTGTTAAAAATCTTTGATAGAAGGTCTAAATGGTTTCTAACCACAACCAAAGACTCTTGAATGTCCTCAAAATTTTCCTGTTCCCCCTTGTTGTATTTAGCCAAAGCAAGATTCATCTGCTTTTTAATGCCGATATAATCAACCACCAAACCCTTGTTTTTGTCTTTAAATTTTCGGTTTACTCTGGAAATTGTCTGAATCAAATTGTGCTGTCTTATTGGCTTGTCAATGTATATAGAATCCAAAAATGGCACATCAAAGCCTGTTACCCACATATCAACCACAATGGCTATTTTAAAATTGGAGTTTTCATTTTTGAATTGTCTGTCCAACTCTTTTCTATGCTCTTTTGTACCTAATAAATCATACATCTCTTTGGGGTCATCCCTTCCTCTGGTCATTATCATTTTGATACGCTCCAGTGGTTTGATTTCCCTTTTTTCTTTATCTGTTAAAACAACCCCTTCTTCTGCAACTTTAACAGCTGCCCATTCCGGGCGCAGCTCAATGATATTTTTATATAATGCATAGCCGATTTCACGGCTGTTACATACAAACATTGCTTTCTCTTTGACTGTGGCGCCTTCTGAAATTCTGTTTTCATAGTGTTTTACAAAATCTTCCGCTAAAGCTTTCAGCCGGTCAGGGTCGCCAATAATGGCGTTCATATTTGCTGTTGCTTTTTTACTTTTTTTTATCTGATATTCATTTGCTCCCTCTTCGGCAGCTTCCTCATAGTACTGTTCAATCTTTTCCAGTTCACTATTGTGTAAAACAATTTTTGCAGCTCTGCCTTCATATACAATCCTGACAGTAATTTCATCTTTTACTGATTCAGTCATTGTGTAGGCATCTATCACTTTACCAAACACATCCAATGTGGCATCTATCGGGGTTCCTGTAAAACCAACAAAAGTGGCATTCGGCAGGGAGTCGTGCAGGTATTTAGCAAAGCCGAATGTCTTTTTAACACCTTTTGCAGTAACCCTTATTTGCTGGTCTAAATTGGTTTGACTTCTGTGTGCTTCATCTGAAATACAAATCACATTAGTTCTATCGGTAAGCAGTTCAGTATCTTCTGTGAATTTGTGTATTGTGGTTAAAAATACCCCGCCACTTTTTCTGCCCTGAAGTAATTCTCTTAATTGTGCTCTGTTTTCCACACTTTTTACACTGTCGTCACCAATAAATTTTTTGGCATTGGTAAATTGTTCTGAAAGCTGATCATCCAGATCTGTGCGGTCAGTAATAAGTATAATAGTCGGGTTTTCAAAATATTTACTTTTCATTAACAGGCGGGTAAGATATAGCATTGCGAAACTTTTCCCGCTGCCTGTAGCTCCAAAGTAAGTCCCGCCTTTTCCGTCACCTTCTGGCTTTTGAGCTTTTTTAATATTTTCATACAAACTGCGGGCAGCATAATATTGAGGATATCGGCAAACTATTTTTTCATCTTTTTTTGAACTGTCAGGCAGGTAAATGAAATTACGAATAATATCTTTTAGTCTGTTTTGGTGCAGCATGCCCTGGATAAGGGTAAACATGCTGTCAATACCATCAACCTCTTTTGCCAGACCGGCGATTCTTCGCCAGGCATAATAAAATTCATAAGGAGCAAAAAAAGAACCCGCTTTGTTATTCACACCGTCACTGATTATGCAAAAAGCATTGTATTTGAACAGTTCAGGAATGTCTCGTTTGTACCTTGTGGTTAATTGTACATAAGCATCGTGTATTGTAGCCTCTTCTCTTATGGCGGATTTAAATTCAAAAACTATTACAGGCAAACCGTTTATATAAATAATACCATCAGGGATCCGTTTTTCTGTGCCAACAATTTCAAGCTGATTTACAAATCTATAAATATTATTGTCGTTATTACCATATTCTGCCTGTGGTTCCGCTACAATATTTTCTAAATATTTGCTTTTTTGCTGGGGCGGAACCCCTTGATAATCAATCAGTTCTATATGAATATCCTTGTGCTGCCGATTTTCTCTTTTAAGAATAAAACCGTCAGCCATCAGATTTATGATTGTTTTATTACTTTCATACAAATCAGAAGAAGAAAGAGTTTTAAGTCTGAGGATTATGGACTCTGCTTCCTGTCCGGTAAGCCCATTTTTTTTGTATTGTGAAAGCAGGAAGTTTTTTAAATCATCTTCAATTAACACCTCATCATCTGATCGGGAAATATTATTACCTGAAAGATGTGGAAAACCCTCATTTCCCAGAAGGTCTATAAATGTCTGTTCTAATTTTTCTTCTGTGAATTTCATTTTTTAGATTCTTCCAGCTTTTTCATATCCTCTTCAATCTCTTTCAGGCTCTGCTCTCTTTGAATACTCTTTATTTCTTTCCTGTATTTCCGGTATTGGGCGCTTGATTTTTCAAGTGCCATTTTATGACTGATTTCTCCTGCATGAGTAAGCAGTTCCCGACCATTCATCTGTAAAATAATATCTAAACGATCAATCCAGTCTTTCATATACATTGGTGTTTGCTGCTGAGCCATTGTTTCGGCAAATGCCAGATATTGTTCTACCAGCAAACCCAGGAGTTTCATTTCATCTTCATTAAGGTAATTTTTGGCAATGCTGACATCTGCTTTTTTGACAGGCATAGAACTTTTTTTGTCATAAGAGAGCATGCCCATCAATGGAAATGATGCGTCAACTCGTCTGTAAACAAGTTCAGCTGCTGTTTGCCGGCTTATAGCCCACAGCAGTTTATTTTGTATCACCTTGAAAAACATGATTGTTTTTTCATCACCGGTTTCATAATCAATACTGGTAGCATAAATATCTTTAATTTTTTGATAGAAAAAACGTTCAGAAAGACGGATTTCCCTGATTCGCTCTTGCAGCTCATTAAAATAATTCATTGAGCTGCCAGATTTAAAACGGTCGTCATTTAAGGCAAATCCTTTGATGATATATTCTTTCAGCCGTTGTGTAGCCCAGATACGAAACTGTGTGCCCTGTTGTGATTTTACACGATAACCAACTGAAATAATTACATCCAGATTATAATGCTTAACATCTTTGCTTTGGGTTTTCCCTTTAATGGCACCGTGTTGAGTGGTTGTTCGGAAATTCCGAACAACCACTTTTTCATCTAACTCACCCTCATCAAACACATTTTTGATATGCTCACTTATGGTGGCTTTTGATTTTTGAAAAAGCTGCTGCATTTGAGACTGACTTACCCAAACAGTTTCATCTTCAAGACGAACATCTATTTTTATGCTGCCGTCTTCGGTTTGATAAAGCAGGAAATCTGAATTATGAGTGATGAGTGATGAATTATTGTTCATACCATAACCTTTCCTTTTGCAACCTCTTCAACAACCCCGCGCATTAAAACTGGACAGAGCGGTTTTATACTGTCTTTCAACTGCTGATTTATTCTCTTTCTCGTTTCCAAAGTGTGGTAAATGGTTACTATGGCTTTTTGCTTTTCTATGCTTGGGATTGGAAGTTGGACTCTGCACATTTCAGCCCAGTCAAAAGTTTCTCTGGCACTGCCCCAGGAATTGAAGCGGGCATAGCGGTCAAATTCACTTCGCTGAAAAAACAGGTATAAATATTC
>CAYZXU010000002.1:0-60458 GCA_964482535.1 uncultured Desulfobacteraceae bacterium
AACAAACTGCTTCAGCATGGTGTAATAAGCGATCAAGCAAAGCTGATGTCAGGGTACTGTCATTATTAAAAATTTGTGCCCAGTCCTTAAAAGCATGTTAAAAATTTTGCATTTATGATTGATACAAATCAGGAATGGATAGTTACGCCTGCATATGATCTTATGTATGCAAAAGGACCCGGCGGGGAACACTCCATGGATATATCAGGGGAAGGGCTTTCCCTTGGGAAACAAGAGGGTTGTCCAAAGTTCTTGTTGACTTCAGACTAAATTTGGTCTTAACATGGGTCATGTTTTAATTGAAAGAAGGGGATTGCATATGAAGTTAAGCGCATCGATAAAACCCATAAGTTATTTTAAATCTCATGCTGCGGAAATTATCAGACGCATCTCAGAAAACCAGGAGTCAATGATTATTACCCAAAGAGGAGAGGCAAAGGCTGTAATTCAGGATATTCACAAATACGAACAAACCCAGGAAAGTCTCGCAATGCTGAAAATTCTGGCACAAAGTCGGAAAAGTTTAAATAAAGGAGATGTCAAACTTGCAGCCGATGTTTTCAACGAGCTGAAAACAAAAGATGATTCTCCATCATGAGTTTTACTGTCCATATAATAGGAGATGCTGAGAAAGATTTATATGAAATCTATAATTATGTCAGAAAATCGGACTTTCCGCTCAATGCCCAAAAAATATTTTCACGGCTGAAACAGGCATGCCTCAGTCTTGCGGATAATCCGGAACGAGGGCATATTCCACCAGAGCTTGAAAGAATAGCGGCAAGTTTTTTGGCAGTAGCCAGGCTGATAGTTCTATTGCCACGTTCCATGTTGGAAATGATCTGGCGGGGAACTTTGCCTATTTTTTCGCCAAGTTGGGCCTGGGTCAGGTTATGGTTTTTCCGGTAAATCCGCATTGCGTCGCCTGGGCTGGTTTGTGCTTTGATTTTTTTATACCAGTCCGTTTCAGTGGCTTCGACGTATTCGTCGTCTCCTTCATAAATTTTCAATTCACCGCCATACTCCTTTACAAAAAAAATGCGCTGATAAAAGATCATGTTTAAATTTTAATATATTTTTCTTATTTATGATCAATTTATTTTTTTAAAAAGCGTACTTTACATTTCAAACCTGCAGAGAGTTTATATGAAGGATTGGAAAGTTTCAGCCGTACGCCGAAAGTTCCGCTTGCAGCATCTACTATTTGGTCCACAATCACAGCTCTTACTTTATACACACCACCTACCGGTGATTCCGGGCGAACCTCCGCAAGCATATTTTTTTTTATTAAATTGATTAATTCAACCGGAACATTCACTTCAACATACAGCGGATTTATTTCAGCAATAGTCATTATTGAATCATCACCAATATATTCTCCGGGGGAACCGGTGCGTTCCACAACAATGCCGCTTATGGGACTTCTTATAGTACGCAGTGTAAGCCTTTCTAGTTCTTCCTGAAGCTGCAGTTCCATAATCTTCAATTCCGTTTCAAGCTCATCTTTATCATGAACCGATATTAGCTGTTTGTCATAAAGCTCTTTGTTTCGTTCAAGCTTTCTTTTGCCGAATTCAACACGTGCACCGGCAAGATTAACCGCTGCAGTTTCAACACCTGATTTTAACCTTGCAAGCACCTGGCCTTTTCTTATTCTATCACCTCTTTCCACTGTAATTTCATCTAATATGCCGGGAACCTGACTGCTGACATTTACGACTTCGCTGGGTTCAATAATGCCGTCAATTTCCACAAATTCAGAATCTGCAAATGACACCAGAGCCGGGAGAAATAAAAATAAAATAAAATAGACTAAAATTTTCTTATACCGAACAATCATTTTCATACTCCTATTCAGATCTACCGGAAAAAGACAGCATGTCACCGATTCTCTCCACCTGCTTAAATAAATGCTTTCTTATTTTTCCATGTTGTTTTTCAACCTTTTTTTGAGCATATATAATCGCAAATTTCCCGGCAAGTGTCCAGGCCGGAATCCTGAAACGCATCATTATAAGGGTGATAAAACTAAAAACCGAAAATTCCCTTTGAACCAGGTGATCCTCCATTGAGAGAAAAGGCTCAAAACTTCCGGGATCTCCCTGACGGGCGCAACGACCTTGAAGCTGCCTGTCAATACGGGCAGCATCATGTTTTTCTGTTAAAATTACGTGAAGACCCTTATTTTTTGCAACGCTTTTCTTTAGGATAATATCAGTTCCCCGGCCAGCCATGTTTGTGGCAATGGTAATACACCCGGGCTGCCCTGCTTCAGCAATAATATTTGCCTCTTCTTTATCCTGCCTTGCATTTAATACACGGTGTTTGATTCCTTCCCGGGCAAGAAGAAAACTGACACGCTCGGAAGCTGCAACGGAACGTGTTCCTGTTAGAACAGGTCTTCCATCGTTTTGCATTTGTTTAAGACGTTTTACTACAGCCTGCCACTTTAATTCTTCTGTTGGAAAAATTTTGTCACGATAACTGTCCCTGATCACAGGGCGGTTTGTGGGGATGCTGATAACCGGCAATTCATATACATGCCACAGCTCATTTTTAACCTCCATGGCTGTTCCAGTCATTCCAGACAGATTCAGATACCGCCTGAAAAAACTCTGATAACTTATTTTGGATAGAGACTCCCGCTGTTTTGTCACTTCGCACCCTTCTTTTAATTCAATAAGCTGGTGCAGACCTTTTTCCCATGAACGGTCGGGCATTAATCTTCCTGTAAATTCATCAATAATATGAATTTTATTGTCCTGGATCAGGTAATGTTCATCCCTGTGGAAGAAATGCAAGGCTGTCAGGGCTTTTTGAATGATATCTTCTCTTCTTATGGTTCCGGTCCATAAATGCCCCAGGGCTTCGGTCTTTTCAATAATTAGAAGTTTTCCTTTTTTTGTAAGCTTAATCAGTTGCTGGGAACGATCAATGATATAGTCGGTTCCTTCAAGGATCTCACCGGCAATTGAAATAGCCTGTTCCATAAAAAGCTGCTCATCTTTTCCCCCTGATGTTCCTGAAATAATTAAAGGCGTTCTTGCTTCATCAATAAGAATACTGTCTGCCTCATCAACAATTGCAAAACAAAGACCTCTTTGAAGAAGACGACGGGATTTTGAGTTATTGCTGCAGATATTTTCAGCCTGCAAGTAAAGATGATGCCCTCTGTTTTCTAATGTTATCCTGTCCCTCAGATAATCAAATACAACATCTTTATTGGTACAATAAGTAACATCACACTGATAAGCCTCTCTGCGTGCATCGGGCTCAAGTTCATGGGTAATGCAGCCGACTGTAAGGCCGAGAGCCCTGTAGACAGGCCCCATTGATTCGGCATCCCTTGCAGTAAGGTAATCGTTTATGCTGATAACATGAACAGGTATTCCGGCAAGTGCAGCGGTGCCTGCTGCAAGAGTTGCGGTAAGCGTTTTTCCTTCGCCGGTTGCCATTTCAGCTACCATTCCGTTCAAGAGAACCCATCCTCCAATAATCTGAACATTATAATGTTTCATATTGATTGTTCTGCCTGCGATTTCCCGGATTAAGGAAAAAGATTGTGCTGACAAATCTTCTTCAAATCCTTTTTTATGGAGTTCTAAACGCAGATCAGCAATCATGGTTTTCAACTGTTTGTCGGATTTTTTCATTAAACCGGATGAATATGCTTCCACAAGAGAAACAAAACGTTTGCGGTTTATGCCTCCGGAAGAAGAATAAACATAAAGTCCTTTTATTATTCCTGCAACCACATCAAAAGGACCTGATCGTTTACTTTTTTTTTCAGGACGAAAATTAACAGTGGCCGGAGGATATGAAGAGACAATGGTTTTCATAATAATTAAATATTGAATTTATTAAGAAGCAGACGACGGAAATCCCGATACCACCGAAAAACAAGGGGTTCCGGTTCGTGTTCAAAACGCACATACACCCTTTCGCCGACTCTGTTAACGAAAACACCTTCCAATTCTATTTCTATTTGAAATAATCTTTCAAATGCCTTTGGTTTATTATTTTGTCTTGGATCGAGAACAATATCGCCTCCGCCTTCTGAACTGAACGCCATGCTTGGCAGATCTTCAGAAGCTGCGGGCACCACTCTTTTTATTGTTGATGGAATAATTTTTTTCATATTACCGGCGAGTCTTGATTCTACTTTTATAGAACTTTGAAACACCCTGTCCGCTTTGGTCTGGGATATGATAACAAGTGCGGTAGCATCATCCGAATCATTTATAACAAACCCTAATTGTTCGCCTCTTTGAATAAAACGTCCTGGGAGATCCTGAGAAGACATGGGCAATAAAAATATTCCGTCTTTAGGACTGTAAATCGTCAATTCCCCGCTTCGTTCCATTGCCCTTTTTAATTCCGCATTTACCCTTTTTATTTCATCATTTAAAATGTCCGCCTCAGTTCTGTTTTCTATCATGCTTTTCATATGCATCAACTTCAATTCTAAAAGTTTGGCCTTTAATTTTTTGACCCGGACAACAAGTTCAAGATTTTCACAGATGATAAGGGGAGCGCCTGCTTTGACTTTTTCACCGGAAACGGCAGCAACCTCTTTAATAAACCCACTGGTTTTTATGTGGATTCTGGATTGTTCAGGCGGCCATAATACTCCCTGGGCATCAGTAATATAGCTCATGGGAACAATAATGAACAGGGGAGGAATCAAAAGACAAACAGTAAACAGGATTATTTTTAAAATGCGTTTTTGTTTTTTTTTAAAGCTGTAATTCATAATAAGATATTTGACACCCCTGAATGCCGGCATGACCAGCATGGTGAATCCGCACCATAACGCAAGCAGGATCCCGATTAAAAAAAATTTGCCGGCAACCATTATGATGATTCTTATGGAGATAAAGATTCTGTATATGAATGCCGCAACACCGTATATCCCCATTAATAATGCTTCGCCTTTTGCGGTTGCCGGAGATTGAGCAGCTTTATCTTCAAGTAGATAGCGGCGTAAAAGATAACCGATATACTGATTGCTGCGGGTTCCCATATTGGGGATTTCCAGATAATCCGAAAGAACATAATATGCATCAAACCGAAGAAGAGGATTCCCATTGAACAGCAGGGTGGAAATACTTGCTACAAGAATAATGTTATAAGTAATTGCGCGAATATTTCCAGGCTCAATATTTACCCATATTATTAAAGCAAGGGCTGCAATAAAAAGTTCGCATAAAATACCTGCTGCACCTACCAGCATGCGTTTTTTTTTGTCGGAAAATGCAATGGAAGCTGATGCATCCATATAGGGTATAGGCATAAAAACAAGCAGCATAATACCCATAACATGAACTTCACCACCCCATTTTTTTACGGCATAGGCATGGGCAAATTCATGAAAAAGTTTTAAAACAGGGTATACAAACCAGAGCAGCATTAAATTTTGTGCGCTTAAAGCCCTGTCAATGATATTCAAAGTAAGATCATTCCAGTGTACCATTAGAATTGATAGAGCATACAAAACAATGGTCAACCAGATTATTGCCCCTGAAATACTGAAAACACTTTTCCCGATTAAGGCGGTTTTGTTTAAAAACCTGTCAGGATCAAAAATCGGCAACTGTATACTTACCGGCGATTTCAGTATATTCATCATCCCTTTTCGTTTTTCCTGCTTAAAACGATAGTGAAGATTCGCAATATCGGAAGGCAGATCGGATTGTATGGCATCTACACTGTGAAGCTGGGAAAGCAGATTTATAACTTCGTCCTGGGTAGGCATATCGTCACCAAGATGTTCACATGCCTGTTCCCATATCCGGTTAAGAGTATTTTTGCCATCCATAAAACCGATGATATAATAGGCTTCCGGTGAAAAACGATGAAATTTTCCCGTGGAATTATCCTGAAGAATATACCAGTCTTCATCGCGGTACGTGTGGCGATGAATTTTAACATGGCTGCGTAATATCGGTTTAATCGATTCAACACGGTACCATGACTGGCTGAAAAGCGTTTCGCTCATTATATTATTTTTTCCCCTTTGAGCGAGCCCTTATGGAAGCCATGACCATGTCCAAAGGATAAACCATTCTCTAAGATCTTTTGTCCAGATACCTATTAGTTTTCGCCTGTCCACATATATCTTGCCGACACCTTCCATGCCCGGTCTGAGCGGGGTGGAATCGGATTCGATTCGTGCCTCAACCCGGAAACTGTTTTGCCCTTCTTCTGCTATTGTTATGGGGGTAATTTTACTGACTTTAAAATTAAAATGTTTTTCAGGAAAAGAAAAAAGGAGAAGAGTTCCGGACTGGTTTTCCTTAATATCGGAAATGCGTTTTTCATCAATTTTTAAAATAATTCTGTATGAATCAAGTGGCGCGATTTCAAAAAGCATCTCCCCTTGCTGCACAGGTCCGCCAAACTTCTGGGAAAGATCTCCAGAAACAAGTATTCCCTTAAAAGGCGCTTTTATTAAAGTTCGTGCAAGCTGATTTTCGACAAGTTCAAGTTCTGCATCTGTCTGCTTAATACGAGCATTGATAATATTAACTTCAGCCCGATTATGATCGGCAAGAGCTTCCTGGTGTTTACTTTTTAATTGTGATTTTTCACTTAACAGGCTTATGCGTTCTAATCTCAGGTCCCTGTCATCAAGGACGCACAGCACTGTGTTTTTGTTTACAATATCCCCTGCGCGAAAGCTGGATTCTTCCACAAAACCGTTAAAGGGAGCAGCAACAATACGACGAATTTCTCCTTCAAGGACAGCATCGGCTGAAATTCTGTAATCTCCGTTTTTATAACCAAAAAAAACAATTAAACATATAAGCATGGTAACAAAAATTTTTCTCCCGGGATATCCTGTCCCTGTCAAGCGGATGATCTGATTTTTTAATGATTCTTTTATTTTTAAAAAAAGGTGACGATCATTTTTTCGTTTATCTTCAAGGGCCGGACCTGCAAGAGAAATAACGCCGGTGCAAAATTCCAGATCAACTTCGGTAAATGGAAATTCATGAGGACGTTCAAGTGTTAATGCTCCAAAATAGCAATCGTTTCCGAACAGGGGAATAGTTAAAATTGATCCTGAACCATGCCCTTTGGAAAGCAGGTCATGGTCACGTATTATTATGGCGCTTTTCTCGTCCTGATAGTCGGGAAAAATAATTTCCCGGCGTTGAACAACAGCTTCATCCATTGCTTTTTCAATATCACGAATAAGATTCATTCGCTCGCCGAATTTGGAACTGTGGGACAGCGCCTGAATCCGCATTCTGTTTTTTTTTACAAACCCGATGCTTACCCTGTCACATTTCAGTTGCGTAGCAAGTTTTGTAACAAAAGCCATTGCAGATCCTTCAAACCTGTCTTCCGCAAAAGCTTCCGCAAGAAGTGTAACAGCAGATGTTAATCGACCAAGAGCCGCTTCTTCTTCCCTGGAACGTTCCCTGCGAAATAAAAGCTCCAGCCAGGAAATACCCCATTGAAGCTGTTCCATTGCATATTTTAATTCTTCTTCCGTTCTGGCGGATATTTCAACAGCCACAGAGCCGAAAAGTTCCAGGTCAACCAATACAGGATATCCAAGACCAAAATTAGAAGAGGAATCATTATCCAGCTCAATCAAAAGGCCGCAACGTTTTTCAAGCACTCTTTCCAATAAATCGGCAAGCTGTTTGGGATCACCTCCCTTTTCAGGCCATTTTGATACTGGTTCATAGGATTTTTTTGATTCCGGACTCCCAATAACCAGTACGCTGGAAACAATATTCGGGATCAGAAGAGACTGAAGAGCTAACCAGTTATGAAAATATTCATCCCTGTTTTGGGTTTTAGAAAATCTGCTCCATATTTCTGAAAAACCATCTTTCTTATTTTCTACACTGATTGCTGATTTTTGATCCATAAAATATTCCCCAAAAAGTAATTTATACCTTTCCCTGCTAAGCCAGAAAAAAAACTTATCACACACGCTATGGGAATGTAAACCATATCGTTTGCTATGTAAATCAGCTATTTTGGAAAGCTATTGACACTTAGTTATTAAACGGTTTATTATATAAAGGTTATTTTTTTTCTGTCTTTCACTTCTTTTTTTTTATGATAAATTCAAAATTTTAATAGATAATAATATATTTAGCAAAAAAGGAATTATTGCCTGATGAAGTCAAAAATTAAGCTTTTGCCATATGGAATGGTCTGGTTGACTAAACTATTATCAAGTAAAATATTTTTGTCTACTTTCGTTGTTTTAATTTTATTTTCAAGCCGGAGTTTATATGCAGAAGATTTAATGTTTTTTTATAATAGCGCCAGGGAATTTGATGCTCAATTTTCAAAGGCAAAGTATGATAAGGCTGCCTCCCGTGAAATTATAAAACAGGCATATTCAAGACTTTTTCCCACATTAACCCTTAATGCCGAACATACTAATACAAAAGATGATATAAAAAGCAGTGACAATACTGTTTATGGTTCAGGGGTTGCCCATTATCCTTCCGACAGTTATACGCTTGCCCTTGTTCAGCCGATTTTCAATTTTTCATACATAATGGGTGTAATAAAAGCAAAGGAAGAAATCCGGCGTTCCGATGTTGAATATGTTAATGCCCGGCAGGAGATAATCATCCGGGTTGCGGAAAATTATTTTAATACTTTGTCTGCAAAAGATAATTATGAATTTTATAAATCAGAACTTGCAGCAGTTGAACAGCATTATAATCTTGCTAAGGTTCAACTGGATAATGGTCAGATACCTGTAACGGATATGCTGGATGCCAGGGCAAGATCGGCGACTGTTTTTGCAGATATGATAAAATCGGAAAATGAACTGGATGATGCCCGTGAGGCGCTTTATGTTGTAAGCGGGCAAAAGGATATTAAACTATCCGGCATACAAACCAATGCATCACTGGCTGCTCTTGAGCCGGCAGATTATGATTCATGGATGCAAATCGCTCTTGAAAAAAATCTGGAAATTATAATAGAAAAACATGAAGTTGAAATTGCAAAGCGCGAAATTAAACGCTTAAAGGCAGATCATTTTCCGGTTTTAAATTTAGAGCTCAGGGATGAATGGAGCGATGTGGACGGTTCCCTTTTTGGCGGTGGCAGTGAAGTTGAAACACAAGAGATTGCTTTTCAATTGAGCTTTCCTATTTTTAAGGGCGGTTTTGTAAGTTCCCAGGTTCGGGAAGCATTACAACTGCATAAGGCTGCAAAAGAGGAACTGCGAAATAAAACACTGCTGGTTAAGAGAAAAACCCGCTCAACATATCTTGGTGTAAAAAGTGCGATTATCAGAGCAAATGCATATGAAAAATCCGTTGAAGCACAGAAACTGACCCTTGAAGCAAAACAGCAAGGTTTTAAATCCGGTCTGTTTACCAGCCTTGATGTGCTGGACGCGGAAAGAGATCTATATGAGGCGAAACGGGATTATACCAAGGCAAGGTATGATTATATTACCAATATCTTAAATCTTAAATTCAGTGTCGGTACATTGACGGAAGAAGATATTGCCAAGGTAAATACATGGCTGGATTAAACTTGATTTAGTTTGGATAAATGTTTCTCAGGGGGAAACTTGTGTTTTACAAATTAAAAAAAATTGCGAAAAAAAGAAAAGAGAGCCGCAGGAACAAGCCCAGGGATTTTCAAACAAAAAGGCGCAGGATAAGATTTGAAGCCTTGGAAGACAGAATTCTTCTGTCGGCAGATATTCCTATTATAGCCTATGACCTTGCATCTGATACAGCCTTGCCTGCTTTTGCAGAACAGGAACAATTGTTTCATGAAGAAACTCCTGCCCCGCAAATTCAATTTGAACCTGAATCCATGGCAGATCAGATTGAAAACATTGGTAAAGAAGAGAATGTTCAACCGGATTATCAGGATAATATTAATGAAGATTATCTTGAGGATCAGTTTCAAATATCATCAGCCACCCAGGCAACTGTTAATTTTTATCCGGAAAACCCGGAAGAACAGGTTGAAAAAATCAATGAAGTTGAGAATGCCGAACCCCTGAAGGCAGATCTGCAGTTCGTTGATAATATCTATCCGAAGTACACAGAGGAAGGAATACTTGCATCTGAAATCATAGCCCGCCATCAAGTTCGTGAGATAATAATTGTTGATTCATCCGTTCCTGATTACCATGGCCTGGTTAAAGAGATAACTGCCGTTGACAGCGAAAGCGACCATACAGATGCAGGTAATGATAACACATCCCCCGACATTTTTTCTTCTATCACGTCTTCTATTCAGGAGCATGAAACATTACAAACCGGAGAACCTATCCACAGCAGTTCGGAAAAAACAGAGATAAGCCCTGAACGCGGCATATTTGTTCTTGATTCCGGACGTGATGGATTTGAGCAGATAACTGAAATATTAAAAAAATATAAAGACGTTGGCGCTGTTCATATAATATCCCATGGATCAGCAGGATTAATACGTCTTGGCTCAGGTAAGATTGATAAAGAAGATCTGGAACAAAACAGAGCCATAATTAAAGACTGGGGCAAGGCTTTGACCCCTGACGGAGATATCCTTGTTTATGGATGCAGCGTGGCTCAGGGGAAAACCGGTATCGAATTTGTTGAAAGCCTGGGCAATTTAACAGGCGCTGATGTCGCTGCATCTGATGATGCTACGGGAAGTTCTGACCGTGAGGGCGACTGGATGCTGGAGTACAGCACCGGTATTATTGAAAGTAAGCCTCTTTTTGGGAGTACACCGGACTATAGCTATTTGCTGGAAGATATTATTGGAACGGATGATAACGATACTTTATCTGGCAATAGTGAACAGGATGATACGCTGACCGGCGGCGCCGGGGATGACACCTACGTATTTCAGGACAATTGGGGAGACGATACTGTTGTTGAGAATATTGATGAGGGAGTGGACATTCTTGATTTTTCTAATATAATAACGGATCTCACCTTCACCCTGCATGACGATGGAACCGTTTCTGTAACAGACGGCACCAATATTATCAACAACGCTGCCGGTATAGAAAAATTGGTTGGCGGCAGCGGCCATGACACCCTCGTGGGTCCTGATGGGGGAGCTATCTGGAATCTGACAGGGGACAACACGGGAATTGTCAATGGTTTCATATTCAGCGGCATTGAGGACTTGAAGGGTTCTGCCACCGGACAGGACACTTTTATAGTCGAAAATAAGGCCAAATGGTTAGGGATTATCGACGGCGGTGGTGGAACGGATATACTCGATTTAACACCTGTTGCCGATAATTTGATTTTTACGATTCAAGACAGTGGAATCGTTTCTGTCAACACTGCCCCGGATACCTGGTCTTCTCTCGGCATTATCCCTGAAGATGTTCTTTCACTCCTGAGTGACGGTCTGGAAATAGATAGTGTCAAGAATGTCGCCAAACTGGTCGGAGGAAGCGCAGACAATACTTTTGCCTTCGAGGACAATGCCTCCTTCGCGGGAACCGTCGACGGTAGTACGGGTATTACAAACACTCTGGACTACTCGGCTTTTACCGATGATGTCAATGTGAATTTTGCAAACAGTACTGCCACGGCAACACTCGGGATCAATAATATGAACCGGGTCGTGGGTGAAAAAGACAAGCTGACTGTCACCTGCACCGATGCAGGAGAAGAGACCATATCTTTTTCTAACGACAAAGGTGTGATAGCGAGTGCTTTAAGCTGGGTCGGGCTGGATAATATCGAAGGTACGCCCGGCAACGATGTGCTTACAGGTAATGACGGTTTCAACATTATTGTCGGAAAGTCAGGAGATGATCTCCTGATGGGCGAAGGCGGCCCTGACACGTATAAGTTCGCTGATGGCTGGGGTGCCGATACTATCATGGATAGCGGTGGAATTGATATTCTGGATTTCACCATGTGTACGGCGGATCTAACGTTTACCATACACAATGACGGCACGGTCAGCGTAACTGACGGCACCAATAAAGTATTTGCCACTGATGACATTGAAGTGTTTATCGACGGTCTGGGCAACGACAAATTCGTTTTTGAAGACGGCGCGACCTTTGACGGAATAATCGGAAAACCCAACTGGCTGCAGAAGCTGCTTGGTACCAGTTTGATAGATTATGGATCCAATACTATGGATCTGTCTGCATACACAACACCGGTTTACGTAGATCTGGGCATGAAAATTCCATATCTGGAACAGATCCTCTTTCAGCATGCATGGCAAACCGATGCCGGTGATCCAATAGTTAATACTTTTCATAACATATCCAATGTCATAGGCGGTTCTGCGGGCGATTTTATCTGGGGCAGTTCTGAAGCCAATATTTTAAAGGGAGGCGCCGGTGATGATGTGATTTTCGGCCGGGGCGGCGCTGATACGTTTTATGGCGGTACAGGTAACGATACCTTGTATGGCGGAATGGGCATGGATGACCTGATGACTGTTATCGGTCTGCTTAAAGACCCTGCTGCCATAGCGGATCAATTCCTTGCTTCAGCCCCGGAACTTTTAATGTACATTGCTGACGGGGGCACAATCCAGAGTTACATCATGAACCTCATTGCCGGTGATGAGAATGTTGTATCTTACGCTGATGCAACATCTGCCGTAACCGTAGACCTGGGTCTGACTCTGGATCCGGATGACCTGGCAGGCTTTTTGCCTTATAGTACCGGTGGTGCAGGTAATGATACAATTATTGATATCCACAACGTTACAGGATCCCAATATGATGATATCCTGAAGGGTAATTTGTTTGATAATACCATTAAGGGCGGCGTGGGTGACGATGAAATTTACGGCGGCCTGGGATCGGATACCATCATCGGCGGAAAGGGTGACGATACACTGGACGGCGGTGATTTGGGTGACGACATCAATCCGCTGGGCGACAGGGATATAGCTTCATACATTGACGCGGGAGCCGGAGTTATGGTTGACCTGGGTATCAATGGGGTCCAGGACACCAGACGATGGGAGATCTTGCCCCACGTCAATGATGCGGTCGGCGGTCTGGTTGAGGGGCGGGATTATGAAGTTGTATATGTAACAGATGACACGTTCAGTCTTAAGAGCCGGAGTGGTGGTGATATTGATATCACGCTCTCTCCACCAGGCGGTACCCATAGCTTTGATAAGGATGGAGTAATAAAATCCTTTACCCCTTCTGATGACCTGATGGACTATGATGGCAATATTTTTACCATCAACGGACATGGATTCAGTAACGGTGACATAGTTACATATGCTGCAGGCGGTGAAAAAATCTATACCAGCACAGGGATGGGTCACGACACCCTGATCAACATGGAGGGCGTCACCGGTTCCAATTATGACGACGTCCTGATCGGTACTGATGGGTATAACATCATTAAAGGCGGCGCTGGAAATGACTTTCTGGTCAGTGGAAAAGGGTATGATATTGTTAGCGGTGGAGTGGGCATAGATACGATTTCCTATGAAGACGCTGATGCTATGGTATTTGTTAACCTTTGGGACCCACTACCGCAGATTACCGGGGGCTCGGATGTTGATACCCTGAAAGATATCGAAAACGTCATCGGGTCGGATTATGACGATATCCTCATCGGCAGCTTCGGGAACAACCTTCTTGAGGGTGGATTCGGTGATGACATACTGTCAGGAACTATGGGAGCAGATATTTACAAGTTCCGGGACGGCTGGGGAGACGATACGGTTATAGACGACATCGAGAGCTTGATAGACTATATCGATGGAAACGTGGATGCCGCAGATTATATCCAGAACGGGCTTGCCATAGCCAGTGAATGGCTGTCCAATGCTGTAGACACTGTTGATGTCCTGGAAATCCTGAATGATGCCGAAGAAAAGTCAGCCGAACATATTCCCGACACCCTGGATTTCACACAAACAACCGCTGACCTTTCGGTCAATATCCGTGGTTTTGGCGATGTGCATGTGGGATACGGCGCAAACCAGACAAATGATATTTCCGAGATGGAAGTGATTTTGACCGGCGGCGGCAGTGATACATTCATCTTTGGAGTTAATCCTCTCACAGGCGATCCGGAATCCTTTAACGGTAAAATCGATGGCGGAAGTGTGAATTACGCCAAATATCCGGATGCTCTTCCTGATGTGAACACTCTTGATTATTCAGCCAATGCCAAATCCGTTGTTGTGGATCTTGAAGCCCCGGAAGACGGATCACCGGGAGAAGCTCAGGGAACAAAAGGTGTTTATAACATACACAATGTTATCGGCGGTGACGGTGATGATACTTTGAAGGGATCTGCAGGAAATAATCTGCTGCTTGGCGGAAAAGGCAATGACCTGATCGAAGGCAGCGGCGGTGACGATGTCCTTGAAGGCGGTGCAGGAAACGACACTCTGATCGGTGGTGAAGGCTTCGATATGGTCTCCTATGTGACCTATGATAATAGCGTTGATGACACGGGGATCTCCATTGATCTGGGCCTGGTAGACGGGGAGCAGGATACTGTTGGGGCTGGATTAGATATTTTAAAGAGTATCGAGGGTGCGGTCGGATCGAAGCATGATGACACTCTCACTGGAGATGATCAGGACAATATGCTGATCGGCGGCAAGGGTGCTGATACCATTTACGGCATGGCCGGTAACGATTTGATCTCCGGTGATGCGGACAACGATACCCTGTTCGGCGGTGCCGGTGACGATACCATCGAGGGCGGTGCCGGTGATGATTTCATGAACGCCGGTGCCGGTAACGACACGGCATCCTACATTTATCCGGGAACGGCGGTGGATGTTGATCTGGCTATAACTGCCCTGCAGGATACCGGCGGCGCGGGAGAGGACACCCTTCGCAGCTTTGAGAATCTTATCGGTTCCAAAGGTGACGATACGCTCCGGGGCAATGATGAGGATAATGTTCTGACCGGCGGCGCCGGCGGCGACACCATTTACGGCAGGGACGGTAACGATCTTATCGTCGGTGAAGCGGGCGATGACATTCTCTACGGTGGTCTTGGGGATGATATCCTCAGCGGCGGCCAGGGGGATGATATTATCGACGGGTATATCCAGGGCGGGGATCCGGCCGACGACCATGACATTGATACCGTTTCCTATGCGGAAGCGGCAAGCGGTGTGGTCATCAACCTGAACATATCGGGACAAGCCCAGGACACCGAGGCTCTGGGCATAGACACCCTGCAGAATGTGGAAGGGGTCATGGGGTCCGATTATGATGATATCCTCACCGGCAATGCCAGGGACAATATTCTTCTGGGACAGTCAGGTGATGATATTATCGAGGGTGGCCAGGGTGATGATATTATGTTCGGAGGCGAAGGTTTTGATTTTGTTTCCTATTCACTGTCCGACACGCCCGTATTTGTTGACCTGAGCATTACCTGGGAGCAGGAAACAGGAGACTCCACCGGCTGGGATGAGATTGCCGGCATCGAAGGTCTTATCGGATCGGACTATAATGATGTACTGACCGGCAATGAAGAGAAAAATGTCCTCATGGGAGGGCTGGGCGAAGACGAACTGGACGGCGGTGCGGGTGCGGACACGGCCTCTTACGAGAATGCCCTTGCACAGGTGACCGCAGATTTGAGTGGGTTGACGGCAAACACCGGTGAAGCCTGGGGCGATATTTTCTTTGGCATCGAAAACCTTATCGGCTCGAATTTCGACGATATACTCATTGGGGACTCGAAAGACAATATTATATCTGGCGGCATTGGGGCGGATATCCTGATGGGCGGCGCCGGTGTGGATATTCTCAGGGGTGAGGAAGGCGACGATGCCCTCTACGGCGAGGACGGAGACGACATCCTCGTGGGCGGAGCAGGAGCGGACAGTTATGACGGCGGCGGCGGTGATAATACCGCCTCCTACAGGAACGCGGCGGATGACAATGTGGGTGAAGACACCACCGGCATTACCGTGGATATGAACAACTACAACCTGAACACCGGTGAAGCCTTTGGCGACACATTTGCCAATATCCAAAATATCGAAGGTTCCGGCGGAGACGACATCCTCATTGCAGATAATACAGGTGTCAAACTCTTCGGTCTCGCAGGAGACGATAAACTCACCGGCGGGACGGGCAATGACGAACTTACCGGGGGTACAGGGGACGATACCCTTCAGGGGGGCGTCGGCGATGACTTGCTTCAGGGCGGAGACGGGGCGGATGCGCTGTTTGGATACATGCAGGATGGAAATGTTGACGATGATACCGGCACGGATACCGCCACCTACGCAGGCGCGGGATCCGGCGTAACCGTTGATTTGAGTAAGAAGACCGGTTCGGATGATGTTGCCGAAGGGGACACGCTGGAAGGGATAGAGAACCTTATCGGTTCAGATTATGACGATGAACTGACCGGTGACGATAAAGACAACCGGCTCCAAGGCGGTATCGGAAACGATATCCTGACAGGCAAAGAGGGCGATGATATCCTGGATGGCGGCGACGGCGGCGATTTTGCCTCATTCGCGAACTCGTTGCGGGGTGTGACCATAGACCTTGCGCTCACGACCCCTCAGGCCAATGGTGAAGAGGGAAGCGATACTCTCATTAGTATAGAGAACCTTGTGGGTTCCACACGCAATGACACTCTTATTGGAAACGATAATGACAATATTCTTGTAGGCGGTGAGGGTGAAGATACACTAAAAGGTCTTGCCGGTGATGATATCCTTTTGGGCGAAGAAGATTCTGATTATTTGGAGGGTGGTGAAGGTGATGACATTCTGGACGGCGGGGACTGGGGTGACATCCTTATGGGAGGAGAAGGCATTGACACCGCAACCTATGCGGATGCCCAAAACGGTGTTACCGTAAACCTGCTTACCGGTATAGGCGGTGGGGACGAGGCCGATGGTGATACGCTTACGGGTATTGAAAACCTGGTCGGCTCTAAATTCGACGACACGCTCATCGGAGATACGCTCGGCAATATCCTCAATGGCGGCTCAGGGGACGATACCATTGACGGTGGGGCAGGGGACGACTTCCTTGAAGGCGGTGAAGGGGATGACACCATCACGGGCGGAGATCACGGCACAGAAGGCGATACTGTTTCTTACCAGGGCGATACGGCGGCGGTCAATGTGGAACTGGGCGGCGTCGCCCTTGATGGCTCCGGCGGTACAGATAGCCTGGAAGGTATTGAAAATATCTATGGTTCAGTCCACGATGATACCCTCGTAGGCGATGCGGACAACAATATTCTCTGGGGGAACGAAGGCTCCGACAATCTGGACGGCAGTGAAGGGGACGACGTACTGTATGGCGGATTCGGCGATGACACGCTGACCGGCGGAGAAGGCGGAGACACATTCATGTTTGAGGACAGTTGGGGCGTGGATACTGTGTCCGAAATTGATGACGCTTCAATAAATACCCTTGATTTTTCCCTTGCCATTGCTGACCTGACAGTAATCGTTCATGCGGATGGAACAGTATCAGCCTATGATAGTGTTAGCAAACTGGAAAATGTATCTCATATATCAAGAATAATCGGTGGACAGGGTAATGACCATTTCTTCATTGAGCAAAATTCAACCAACCTCCCGTTTCTCGATGGCGGCCCGGACGGGTCTGACACGTTGGATTACTCTGATTATACGACAGATCTGAATATTGACCTTTTAAATATCAGCATCAATCCCACCGGAACATCCGGGGTCTTAAACATTGAGAATATTATCGGAGGATCAGGTGACGATACCCTGACAGCAGGCGATAGCGATAGCATTCTCAATGGCGGCCTGGGAGATGATCATCTTATCGGAGGGGCAGGCAGCGACATGCTGCTCGGTGGTGAGGGCACGGATATCCTGGAAGGCGGAGCAGGTGATGACACCCTCGACGGCGGCAAAGAAGGCGACCAACTCTACGGGTATTTCAGTACTTCACTTCCCGGTGATGATACCGGATCGGATACCGCCTCCTACTATACCTATCAGATGGACGAGGACTGGAATGGTCTTACGGTTGATCTCACAAATCCGGATGAGTCCACTAAAGATGCCCTGGGTGATACATTCTCGGGCATAGAGAATATTACCGGATCAATGGGTGCGGATATCCTGGTTGGTAATGCCGAAACCAATATCCTTGCCGGAATGGACGGCAACGATACCCTCATCGGTATGGGCGGTGACGATGTGATGGATGGCGGCATCGGCTGGGATATGGTTTCCTATGAGGATTATGTTAATGCAACTGGTGGCGTCGATGTCGATTTGAGACGTACCAATGGTTCTGATGCTGTTGTTACCGGAGCTTCCGGAATTATCAGCAGGGATTCACTTGTCAGTGTTGAAGATGTAACTGGTACCCATTATGACGATATAATCACAGGTGATTTGTTTAGCAACATTCTCATGGGTGGTGACGGGAATGATATCATCAGGGGCATGAGCGGTAATGATACCATTTATGGCGGTGATGGCGATGATACGATCTATGGCGGCGAAGATTCCGACACCCTGATTGGCGGAGCAGGAGCCGATGATCTTTATGGATATATCGAAGGAGGTGACTCTGCCGATGAAGTGGGTTTAGATACAGCCTCTTATGAAAATGCAGATGAAGGGGTCGTTGTCAGCCTGCAAACCGGAATGGGAACAGCCGGCGAGGCTGCCGGAGATGAATTGGTTGATATTGAAAACCTTACAGGATCAGCATTTGCTGACAACCTGACAGGTGATGCTGAAGATAATATACTCTTGGGCAATGAGGGGGATGATACACTGACCGGCGGTGACGGCTATGATACGGCCTCCTATATTACCAGTCCTGACGGAGTGAATGCGGAACTGGTTACCGGTGCTGCCGATGACGGCTTTGGCTCAACTGACACCCTGAACGAGATCGAATATCTGCGCGGCTCTGATTATGATGATATACTTATTGGTGACAGTGGACACAATTATCTCAGGGGCGGATTTGGTGATGATATTCTCGACGGCGGCGCAGGTGACGATTTCATCGAAGGGGAATCAGGTGATGATACGCTTAAAGATATCAGTGGAGATGATACCCTTGACGGAGGGTTCGGATCCGACACCGTTTCATATGAAGGAGCTACTTTCGATCTGAACGTTGACCTGACGATCCTGGAGGTTCAGAACACTCTTGGTGCTGGTGAAGACTTGCTTGAAAGTATAGAAAATCTCACTGGTGGTTTCGGTAACGATATGCTCATCGGCGACAGCGGTGACAATGTTCTCCGCGGAGGAGCCGGCATTGATACACTTATTGGCGGCCTGGGTGCAGACACATTGATCGGAGGCGCCGGCGCGGATTTAATATACGGACATTTTATCGACAACACGGACAAGGCGGAAGACGTTGATATTGATATGGCATCATATATTGATTCTGCTGCGGTAACAGTAAATCTGACCACAGCCGTTCATACGGGTGGCCATGCTGAAGGTGATCAACTGCATGATATAGCTGGAATTACAGGTTCGGATTTCGATGATACTATAACCGGTGATGATAAAGACAATATTTTGAATGGCGCTGCCGGCAATGACACCCTCATTGGCGCAGGTGGTGATGATATTCTCATTGGTGGAGCAGGGGCGGACAGTCTCACAGGCGGCGATGGTAGTGATACGGCATCCTACGAGGGCTCTGACTCAGCAGTAAATATTAACCTGGACACCGGTGTATACAGCGGTGGTCATGCAGATGGCGATTCCCTTATCGGCATTGAGAATATCACAGGTTCCGACTATGCCGATGCCCTGGTAGGTGATGTAGGGGATAATATCCTCATTGGCGGCAAGGGTGATGATATCTTTTCCTTTCTGGATGAATTCCACACAATTGACTCGAATTTGACTGTGGGTCAGGATGTTTATGATGGAGAAGAGGGAGAGGATACTTTTCCCGATTTCAAGTCACTTACAATTAATGATGTATTTCCTGGCGGCTTCACTTTAAGGGATGTGGACGGCATCACTATTACTGATGCTGAACACAGCATGAAAGCTGCCGGTGATATCATATTCACTTCGGCCACATCCATTACTGTTGAAAATGATGTAAGGCTTGAGTCAACCGGAGGTGATGTCATACTAAGGGTGAACGCCTATGTTGCCCCGAATATTATTAACGATTTGCAGAATTTTTATACAAGTAATGTGTCCGTGGCCGAAATTACCATCGGTAATAATGTCAGCTTGCTGGCCGGAGAGAATGTGTATATAGCAACTTCAGCTACTACTACACGCTCTGTGGGGTATGAGTATTATCGAGTCGGTCTGGCCGAAGGGCTGGACGCAATGAATATCGCCAATATAACAGGTGAAATGACATTTACACCTGCAAAAACAGGCGAGGCACCGGTTGGAGGCGGTGAGCCGCCGGTCACTACTCATGCCAAAATCGTCTGGCATTCAACTGATGAAGATTTTGGGGCTGCCGGCTTTGAAACAGGCCAGACCATCATAGTAGATGGTTCCAAACTGAATAATAATCTCTACAGAATTCAGGAGGTGGATGCAGATAATAATACCCTGGTTATTACCTCTGTGGAGTCTCTTGCACCAGCCGGAAACCAGGACGAGAGAGCAGATGTCGGAACTGAACCCGTATATGGTAATGCGGAACTTCAGGAAGAGAAAAATGCAGTCTATGTCACCATTCAGGAAGTTGAAACATCCCGTCTGAATAGAAATCCTGTAACCACTTTAAATAATTTTGGTGAAGAGGCAAGCCAGCTTGAAACAAGCGGGGCAGCGCAGGCATTATTTGTTCCATTTGCCGCAGAAAAGATAACGTCATTATTATCACCAATGTTTAATACTGCTAAAGGCAGTATTATGAATAAACCATCCGTCAAGCAGTTCTTGAAAAAATGGCCTGTGGCAAACCAGTTGAATCCTGCAGCGGCGCCTCCGGTACAAATTTTTGAATCAGATGCAACTGCCAGGATCTCTATTGGTGATGTGGTGATCAATGCCGGCAGTGATGTGACCATCGAATCGAATGCCATATCGGAAAGTAAACTCACCACATCTCCCACGTTGTTCGGCATACCGGTTTCCTTCGGTGTGACGGTGGTCACGTCAGATGCAGAGGCCCTGGCAGATATTACGGGTACTGCGGTTATCACGGCAGGCGGCGATTTTAAATTAACGGCCGATGTGTCAAACACACTGACCGAAAACCTGTCCATCACATCCAAAAAATTAATAACTCTCCCGCCCAAAAAAAAGCCGACGACTACGTCCAATGCGAATGGCCAGCAGGGAAACAATAATCGTAGTTTGCTGGATAAGTTTAAACTCCAACTCGCTGTAGGTGTTGCGGCAGCATCTTCAAATACGAGCGCAACCGTGGGCGAGAATGTAACGATCACCGCAGCAAATGCAAATGTGACTGCGAATAACGATAATGATTTTGATTTGCGCGTGTCGGCCAATACACCGGCGACGACCATGTCCAAGCCCGGCAAGCTCACAAGCGCAAAGAAAACACAGGACTTCCAGGTTTCGGCTGCGGCAAATGAGTCTATTAAGGTTACGCTGACGCCTGCCGCTCAACAGGCTGCAACGTCAGGTACGACGCTCCAGCCGAAGTTCAGAATCAGACTGATCAAGCCGGACGGCACATTTGTGTCCATCGAATCTCTGGAGCGAATGGGATCAAAGCAGATTGCCACCTTTAAGGCGCCTGTTGCCGGAAAATATAAGGTGCGTATCGAGCTTGCAAATGAAACGACATTTTTTGACGGTACTCAAACTTCCGGCAATCCCAAGGCTGCCACGTTCAATATTTCCATTCCCAGGATGACCGAAAATGATCTTAAATATGAACAACAAGAATCTTTTGGTTCCGCTACTGCGATAGGTGTAAGTAACGTCATGTCCACCAGCACCGCGCGGATCGACGGCGACGTGGTCATCACCGGCGGAGATTTTTCCGTTAATGCCAAGTCCATTACCGGTGATTCGTCAGGGGATTCAATGGATCCACTGACGGGTTTGCCGCTGGATACCGACAAGAACCACATCAGTGTTACGGCAATGCTCAACAAAAAGACGGTGGCGCTGAATACCACGCGGGACAGCAGCAGCGATACAGCCACAAGAGGGTGGCGGTCTTTCGCCAATGTCGGGGCCAAGCCCACAAGTATCACGAACCCAACCGCCAAAAAAGAGCCTCCTGCAAAGGGCCCGAATCTTACCGGTGCCGTCGGTGTCGGTATCAGTCATAACCGGGCCGACGCCATTATAGGCGACGATGCAACAATTATCGTCAACGGCGGTAATATGTCGGTGGAAGGCTACGTGGAAGAGAATATCAAGGTTAACGTCAACGCCCATGTCAATAAACCGTCCGAGTCGGTGAGCGGTGCCGCGGCCGTTTTTGTGGGAGACTTCAATAATAAGGCCAATGCCTGGATCGGCGACAATACCAAAGTTGACGTCACGGGTCTTCTCACGGTCAAGTCTAACTCTAAAATTCCAAACCAGATTACGTTGGATGACGACTGGGATGAATTCAAAAAGAAATTCAACGGATTTGTCGCCACGGACAGCTGGATCGGGCCCTTTACCAGTTTCGGATTGGGACAACCCCCGGAACCCACCGCCCCGGTTGGTCCGCCACCGCCGCCGCCTGCAGGAATCGGTGCGCAGATCATCCAGAAAATCATGGACGGCACCATCGTTGTCGTTCAGGACAAGGCCACCAATTTTGCGCAGTCACTGGCGGCTGGCGCCACGAATTATACCACGGGCATCGGTGATTCATTTGGCGGCGCCGAGGGCACAAAGAATACCGAATTAAGAGAATTGATGAATTTTTTCCCCAAAATACTCGAAACACCCGATATTTTTCAGAAGTTCTCCAGCACCTTCGTCTCGGCCAGCGCCAAGACACAGGCCGACCCGAAATATTGGAATTCCCAGGCCTCGACCGATGCAGAGAAGCAGGCCGCAGCGCAAAAGGCCGATAAGCACTGGTCCTTTGCCTTTTCGGGATCCATTAATGTTTTTCTGGTGCACAGCGAGGCCGATGCCCGGATCGGGAAAAATGCTGAGATCAACCAGAACACGGCGTACCAGAACTCGAAACAGGACGTGATCGTCACGGCACATTCCTGGCTGGAAACTATCAATATGACCGGTCTGCCCGCCCTGAACATTACCCAACTCCTTCTGGGCCGCAACACGATTATGCCGCCGCAGACCACGGCTAAAACCTTGACGCCCACACAAAAAGCGAACATGACGCCTGAACAGAAACGGGCGCTCAAAAGACAGAAAACCCACCAGACTATCAGTTCGCTGCCGATCATCGGCGTTCCCTACGGCATGGCATATAATCTGTCCACATTGAAAGACAGAGGGGTCGGGCGAACCGCTAAAAAGGACCTGTTTCAGAGAATTGAAAGCCAGCTCATGTTTCCCACCAAGAGCGGAGGCAGCGGGCTTGGGGTTAATTTCCAGCACACGGGATACACGAATATCGCTAGGGCAACCATCGATGACAGTGCCGAGGTCTCTTCACAGAAGAATGTCCGGGTTGAAGCTGTAACACACAACCTCCTGCTTGATCTCACCGCGGCAGGGGGCGCCGCCGAAGGATTCCTGGCCCTGACCGGTGCCGGCACCTCCACGGATATCGATAATACGTCCATCGCCACTGTGGGGGATGATGCCGTCATCTATGCCCGAAGCAACATCAATGTTGATGCGGACACGGACAACACCCTGGTAACGTATACGGGATCGACCACCCACGGGGCGGACCTCGGGATGGGCGTTTCGGTGACGGTCAATAATGTGGATAATAATGTCGGAGCCTACGTGGGGGACGGACAGGGCTCCGATCCCGCCGTTAATATTTCAAGGGTTGAACTGTCCTTTGATGCGGTCGCCGGCACCCTTACCCGTTCTGACGGCGGCAGCTGGATAGCCGACAATTACGACATCGGTGACTGGATCCGCGTTTCCAACCTTTCGGACTCAACTGAGGATGGTCTTTTCAGAATCACAAGCCTGAATGCCACAATCCTTACACTTGAAGAGGGAGCAAAGTCCCCTGGTAACGAAACATCGGACATCGTTGCGATTCAGAAGATGGGTAGATTCCAGGCGGACGGGGTTGCAGTTTCTCTTGATATTCCTGCTTTGCAGTTTGATTTTATTCATGATCCAAACGCGTCCGACCGTATTGTCCGTAACGACGGCGGTGATTGGGGAAAAGATGGCTTTTTTGCCGGTCAGAATATCACCATTGCCGGATCGGCGGATAATGATGACACTTACGAGATTGAAACCATAGACGGTGAAACTATTTATCTGGTGGATGCTGATCTTGAGAACGAATTCTCCGTTACAGGAATTTCAGTGGTGTCTGATGCCGGTAAGGTCTCCGTGACCGCGAATAACAGCTCGGTTATTGTCACCACCAGTCTTTCCGGCTCGCCGCTGCTGCTGGAAATGAAAGACAGCGCCCCGCCCCCTTCGAGCAATGCCCAGAACGCTACCCAGAAGCGATCAATTGGCAACAAGGCCCTCGGCGGCCAGAAGATGGGAGTTCAGGAACCGGGTAAAATCGCCCTGAATGGAACCTTTTCCCTGGTGGACATAGATAACACCACCACCGCCCATGTCGACGGCGGGTTCATCATCCAGTCCGGAACGGATATTGATGTTATTGCCGATGATTCCACGTATCTGATCAACGGCAGCACGGCCTTTGCCTATGCCGGTGATATCGGCGGGGCCGGCAATATCGCCATAAACACGGTGAATCGAAATACGACGGCGGAAATCGGCAATGCCGCGATTGATCCTGCCGGAGAAGTTTTCATCACGGATGCCGGAAACGTGGCAGTGAATGCCGTAAACGGCGGCGGTCTGGTTTCGGTTGCCACGTCCGGCGTTCTTCAGCAGTCCATGAACAAAAAACCCGCGCAGAAAGACGAGGCACAGCTTGCCAGGGGGAGCAGCAGCCAGCTAACTGCCCAGGATAAGGCCAGGATGGAGAAGGATAAGAAAGCCGCGGCAAGAGAAAAAAAGAGCCTGATTCCCACCTGGATGCCGGAAATGTCCCTGTCCGGCAACGTTTCCTATAATCAAATCAATGATAATACCATCGCCGATATCTATAAAGGCGTTATTGTGTCGGCGGATACGGTTGACGTGAAGGCATTGAACAATGCCTGGATCGGTGCCTATGCCGGTTCGGCTTCTATCACCGCTTCCTATTATGATAATAGCGTCAAAACGGAGCCTGCAGCACAACCCCCACCTCCGCCTCCGGCCAGAAAGGTCAGCGACAATATCATTCGCCCGGTTCCCACGGTCAAATTGCTGCCCAATAAACAGCTGTGGCTGGCATTTACGGGGAAATGTGCCTACTGGAATGCTTCCACCGCATCGGCGGATGCAGGCAGCCCAAGCAAACAGGTCGAGGGCGGTGATACGGACATCAATCTGACCGATTATTTTTCACGCCCCACATCTGCATCATCCACCACAACAGCGAAAACATTCTCATTGGCCGTGGGGGATTATGACGCCCATGCTGTCGGACGCCAGAAGGCCTGGTTTACCGTTACAGTTGCCGGAAAAACTTACAGTGGTACTGACGCAGAGATCGAAAAGGCCTGGGTGGCCGATATGCAGAAGGCCATCAAGAGTGCCATTACCGCTAAAAAAGGCGTCAGTAAAAGCGTCACGGAAAGCACGGCAAAGCCAGCAACGGACGGCAAAACTACTTCGCCGGGTCAGGAAGAACCTCAGAAAAACAAACCGCTCATTGCAGGAGCCGGTTCGGTGTCTGTCATTGTCAACAATATTGGTGGTGAGACAAAGGCCTTTATTGATGGGTCTACCCTGTCCATCACGGACAGTTTGAAAGTTGCCGCTGATACCAGTCAGGTGATCGTGGGGGTCGCCACCAGCGGAAGCGTTGCCTACACCCAAAATAACAGCGGAATAGGTCTTGCCGGCTCAGGAGCAGTCAATATAATAACCGGATTGACTGAGGCTTATGTGAGTGGCAGTGCTGTTATTGTAGCAGCCGGTGGGGGCGGAATATCGATTATCGCTTCCGATAACAGCATCATTGGAACCGGCGCAGGTTCCATGAGTGTGACTGTGTCGACCAATGACCAGAAAACCAATACCGATAGTAATAATAATACCGGCACGAGCAAGAGCAATACCCGCACTCAGGCAGCAGTTTCAGTAAGCCCCTCTGCCGCAATCAGCATCATAGACAGTGCGGTTCATGCCTTTGTTTTCGATTCAACCCTGATAGCCGATAAAGCCATTGATGTTGAAGCTGTTTCCAACGAGATGGTTATTTCACTTGCCAGTGGTATCTCGGGCGCTGGTTCTAATGCAACCAAGGGCAGTTTTGCCCTGGCCGGTGCAGGTTCCGTTTCAGTTAACGTGATAGACGTTGAGGTGGAAGCCTATATTCAAGACAGCGATCCTGCAGCGGGCAGATCGATAGAAAGTCGCGATGAAACCGTTGCAGTCACGGCGGAGGATAATACTCTTATCGTCAGCAACGCCGGCGCGTTGGGGATAAGTAACGCTAAAGGAAATGAATGGGGCGTGGGGATTGCCCTTGGCGCTGCTGTTGCCGTTAATATCGGTAATAAGCGTGTTCGGGCAGGCATCTCGGGTGCGAATGTTACCAGCGAGAAAGGAGTAATCGTTACCTCCGTGTCGGATTCTTTCATCTGGGCACTGACCATGGGTGGATTCGGGGCCGGCGCCAAAGGCACGGAGAAGTTTGCCTTTGCCCTTGCAGCGGGTGCCGCAGGTTCCGTAAATGTGATCGATTCGGTTGTAGAGTCCTATATAGAAAACAGTACAATTACCACAGATAATACCGGCACAGGGGCAGTTAAGCTCTCAGCCGAAGATAACGCGTCCATAATTGCCAATTCCCTGATTGTGGGTGTTTCCGGGGCAGTGGGCAAAACATCCGCCGTGTCAGCGTCTCTGGGCGGTTCCTTTGCGGTTAACATTCTCAATAAAGAGGTCAGGTCATATATCTCCTCGTCAGATGTTACGTCAGCAGGGCGGGTCGATATCGATGCTTCGTCGACCGGCATGATCTGGGCCCTCACCATCGGCGGCGTGGGTGCGGGTGCTAAGGCAGAACAGAATTTTGGTGGAGCACTTTCTGTTGCCGGTGCTGGAAGCGTCAATGTTATTGACAGCGATGTAGAGACCTACATTTATAATAGTGATGTAGAGAGCGGTTCGACCTTCGACGTATCTCTTACAGCGGATGATTCGTCAACCATTTTCGCCAATGCAGGGATTTTGAGTGTGGCGGTAGGCTTGGGCAATAAAGCCATAGCAGCTTCACTGGGCGCGTCAGTAGCGATTAATTCGGTTACCGGCGGCATACGCGCCTATGTTGAGAATTCCAACATAACCTCCGGGGGCGGTCTTGACCTGACCGCCGAGTCGAATACGACTATATGGGCAATGACGCTGGCCGGTGTCGGTGCCGGCGGCAAAGGGAAAGACTCGTTCGGGCTGGCATTTTCAGGCGCTGGCGCAGGATCACTGAACATAATAGAAAGATCAATCGAATCCTATATCACGGGGACCGTCAACGGCGGTGACCCTGAAAAGACGATCACAACAGGCAACGAACAGGATGTTGTACTCAGCGCAAAGGATAATTCATTGATACTGGCCAACGCCGGTGTTCTGAGCGTAGCGGTCGGTGCCGGCGGAACCACCGGTGTGGGCGGCTCTATGGGGGCATCTGTCATAATTAACGTCGTCGATAATAAGATTAATTCATATATTTCAGGTATGAAAGTCGATTCCGCCAAACAGGTTGATCTCAATGCTGAGTCAAACGCCACAATCTGGGCCCTGGCAATTGCCGGGTCAGTCGGCGTAGGCGTTGGTAAGAATGCCAGTGGTGTGGGTATTGCCGTTAGCGGCGCGACCACAGTAAACGTGGTTACAAATGAAATACACAGTTATATTGATCGGGACAGCCAAATCACAAGTTTGAATAACGGCTCTGTTACACTTGACGCAAAAGACAGTACCCTGATAATGGCCGATGCCGGCGGTATCAGCGTGGCTGTTGGTTCAGGCGCCAATGCAGGCGTTGGTGTTGCCCTTGGCGGTTCCGTGGCGGTCAACGTGGTTTCCAATGAAACCCTGTCCTATATATCCGACTCCACGATAGGAACGGTTGCAGCACCTGTGGGGGCTGTAACCCTGACAGCAGTCGCGGATTCACAAATCTGGGCTTTGACAATAGCCGGGTCTATTTCCGTGGGATACGGAAAAAGCAAATTCGGCGGTGCCCTGTCCGGCGCCATGGCAGGCTCTGTAAATATTGTTAAAAATACGGTCGAAACCAGGATTACTGATGGAAGTACTGTTAATAGCAGCGCGGACCTGTCACTCAGCGCCACGGATAATACCGGTATTATTGCCAATGCATTCGGCGGCAGCCTGTCGGTTGGCGCAGGTAAAACCGGGCTTGCCATGGCAGTGGGCGGTTCCTTTGCTTTTAACTATATAAGCAACACGGTGCGTTCCTATGTGGACGACTCAGCCCTGGATATTAACGGCGTGTTATCCATTACCTCCTCGTCGGACAGCTCCATCTGGGGTCTGGCCATCGGCGCGGCGGTGGGTGTCGGTGTCGGCAGCGGGGGCGGAACCGGTGCTTCACTATCCATCGGAGTATCGATTTCCCATAATACAATCGGGAACATTACAGAGTCTTATATCAGGAATGCTGATAGTGTCCTGACAGGCGGCAATGATGTCACCATCAGTGCCGTTGACAATGTCGCGATCAAGGCATTTGCAGTGACCGCATCCATTTCAGTGGGAGTGTCAAAAGGGAATGCCGGCGTTGCCCTTAGTGGCGGCGGGGCAGGGGCCTTCAATACAATCAATTCCACGACCAACGCCTATATCGACAACAGCAATCTCGGGACAGCACTAAATCCCGTGGGCAATGTCGATCTCGATGCCATAAGCACATCCGAAATTCTGGCCATCGTTCCCACCGTGGCAGCTTCCGTATCCTACGGCTCCAAGGCCGGTGTGGGCGTGGCTATCGGTATATCCGTGGCACGCAACATTATAGGAGAAAAGAAGAGCGATGTACTGTTTGACTATACAGACAGCTATACTCCCCATTCAGTCAATACAGGTGACAGGGTAAAAATTGCTGATGGTGCCAGGAAGGGTGATGTTTACGAGTATGTAGGGGCAGGCTATGATCGCTTTGATTTTACCGCGGATAATGCCAGCGCCGGGATGAGCAATGGTGACCGTGTATGGGTTGATGAGGATAATTCAGGAACCGCTCCGGCCGGTATATACCGTTATATAGGCGATGACTCAACCCTGGATCTCACCGCTGCGGATTACAACGATATCAATAACTGGGAACACCTTGATATGCTGAACCTCAAGGGTCAGGACTTTGGCGACAGACAAGCCTGGCGCCGGGTTGATCTCAACGCATCCGCTTCTGAAGTACAGGCCTATATCAGAAATTCCAGCATTCAATCAAGCGGCGATATAACCGCTGACGCCATATCAACCCAGAGCATTGATTCCATTGTTGTGGCAGGGGCTGTGGCCTTGGCAGGCGGCGGCAAGGCTGGTATTGCCATCAGTGGCGCGGGCGTCTTTTCCGAGAACAAGATTGCTACGGACGTGAGGGCCTTTATCAATGGTGATGGGGCAAGCGGTATTAATGCAAATAGTATCGCACTGGTGGCGGACGATTCCTCCTGCGTTCAGGGAATTGCGGGCGCTGCCTCAATTGCCGGTTCGGTGGGTGGAAAAGCCGGTGTTTCCGTGTCAATCGGACTTTCTCTTGCCTTTAACAGGGTGGATAACAGGGTTGAAGCTTTTGTACGGAACGCAGATATTACAACAGATACCGGGGATGTGTCATTCTCGGCAACGACCAAAGGCAAGCATCTGTTTGATGACGGTATTTCCCTGACTGCAGCGGATCTTGATGATGCGGCCAAGGTAGATGAAAATAATCCGGATGATCCGGATAGTGAAAATGATGATCCGGAAGATCCGACAGATGATGTGATCAATGAAGCCGAGGTCGACGCAACGGCCGACGCCCTCCTCCTTGATGCGTTGCGTGCCGATTTCGAGACCAGGGGCATTACACTCGTCGGTGAAATACGTCTTTCAACAATGGCAGAGCGCGAAATAATCGTAGATGAAGATACAACCATTACAGAGGGGATAAGCTGGGCACTGACTACCGGTGGCGGATTGACATATTTCATTGAGTATGACGCAGCCGGCGATCAGTTCAGCGTCTCTCAGGCCTCCATCAGCGCCGTGACCGCTGCGGCCTCTATGGCAGCGGCCTTTTCCACCGGTGGGGCCACCTTTGCAATCAGCGGCGCCGGCGCCTTCGGAATGAACATTGTTCTCACCGACACAAAGGCCTTCATAGATAACAGCGTTGTAACAAGCGCTGGAAACGTGTCGATTAGCGCTGTCAATTCTTCCGGAATCGCATCGGTCACAGGCGCTTTGGCAGCTTCAGTGGCAGCCGGCACTGGAACAAGCGTAGGTGTTTCCATTGGCGCGGCCGTTGCCCTTAACTATATCGGCTACAAATGGGACAGTACATCTAAACCAGCAACGGTTCACTCATATATAAGCAATTCCAGTGTCCATGCGGCAGGTAATGTGACTCTCTCATCAACCGCCAGCCAGACCATTGGAGCTATAACCCTTGCGGGCTCAGCAGCACTCGCCATAAGCGGCGGAACCGGTGTCGCGGTCGCAGGATCGGGCGTGTTGGCCCTGAATATGATCGGCGCAGATGTCAAGTCCTACATTGATGGTGATGTGGCAATCGGTGGCGGTGTGGTTGAAGGAATAAAGGCAGTGGATGTCTCCCTGAATGCACAGGATACCTCCACCATAACAGCGCTGGTGGGCGCCGCATCGATATCTGCATCCTTCGGCAGCACCGGAGTTGCCGTTGCTGTCGGTGTCTCCCTCGGTCATAACATGATTACGAGTGATGTAGGGGCCTATATTGCAAATGTTGATCAGGGCATAAACGCCAGCGGAGATATCAGTGTCACGGCCAGCGAAACATCTGTCATAAACGTGGTTTCATCAGCGGCCGCGATTTCAATCGCTGCCGGCTCAACCGGGTTTGCTGTGAGCGGTGCCGGGGCCGAAGCATCGAATGTGATCCTGACCAAAACAAACGCCTATATAAAGGATAGCACGATTATTGACTCCAATAACGTCGAGGTTGTCGCGACCAACGAGGCGGAGATCAAGGCAATAATCGTCAGCACGGCATTCGCTGCCGCTGCCGGCAGAACGGGCGTCGGGATTTCCATCGGTGTCTCTTTAGCCGGAAACGTGATCGGCTGGGATGCAATTCTTGATACTCCTTACAACTACACGACAGGCGATGACCCATCGAGGCTGGTAAAAGATGTTGATAGTGTCAAGATTGAATCAGGAGTACGTGCCGGAAACATTTACAAGTACGTAGGCGAAACAGTTGATCTTTATGACCATACAACCGCTGACGGTTCTACAACACTCAATAATGGCGATCTGGTTAACCTGAATCTTGGCTACGACAAAAGCAAAGGCGTGGAAACAACAGTTTACCGCTACCTCGGTAATAACGATGACGTGGTCAATCTAAGTGAAGCGGATTATACTGATACTGATCTTTGGGAATCTGTGGGCAGCAGCAGGCTCACTATGCAGGATTACGGTGACGCTGACCTGTGGCAGCAAGTGAACCTCGGAGAATCTCCGATCGAGGTTCAGGCCTATGTGCTTGATTCGAGTATCAAGGCTGACGGCATCCTCACCGTTAAGGCTGATTCGAAACAGATCATTAATGCTATAGTTATATCAGGTTCAGTAGCAGCCTCGGCTGGCGGAACAGGTGTTTCTGTCTCCGGAGCCGGTGTCGGCGCCATGAACCTGATTTCGGCCAATATCAAGTCTTATATCGACGGTGACGGTGAGTTCGGTATTGAGGCCGGAACAATATCCATAACATCAAATGACACCTCTATCATCAATGCCATTACCGGCGCCGCGACCCTGGCAGCGGGCTTCGGCGGAACAGGCGTTGCCGTTGCCATAGGCGTTGCCGTGGCACACAACGGGATCAGCAATGACGTTTCATCGTTCATTACCAGGGCTGATACCGGTGTAAGTACGACTTCAGGCGCCATAACGGTAGCAGCTACAGAGTCCTCCGATATCTTCACCGTAACCACCGCGGCATCCGTCTCTATCGCTATCGGTGGAACCGGAGTTGCCATCAGCGGCGCAGGTGCAGCCGCGATGAATGCGATCCTTACCAAAACCAACGCCTACGTGGAGGACAGTATCCTCACAACTACGGGTATTGCAGGCGATGTTAATATTAACGCTGCTGATACATCGACGATTGATGCCACCGTTGCTGCGGTCGCAGCGGCAGTTGCCGGCGGCGGAACAGGTGTGGGTGTTGCTATCGGTGCAGCATACGCCAGCAACATGATCGGATACGACCTGCTCCTGGGCGTCATACCCATTAAAGACCCCGCACAGGTGAGGGCTTATGTTGACAATTCAGATATCACGGCCGGCGGCGATGTGAAGCTGACCGCTACTGCTAATGAGACTATTACCTCCAGAATCATTTCAGGTTCTGTGGCGATTGCGGCCGGTGGCACTGGGGTTGGCGTTGGTGGTTCCGGTGTGGTCGCCATCAACCTGCTTGCCACCGATATAAACGCATTTATTAGTAATTCCAGCGATGTTACCGGTAGCAGCGTTGTTGTAACCGCAGATGATACTTCCCGCATTCTGGCCTATGGCGGCGCAGCCGCAATAACGGGCGGTTTTGGCGGAACTGGCGTTGCCGTGTCCATTGGTGTGGCTCTGGCCCACAATATGATCGATAATAATGTTGCGGCCTATATTACGGGCAGCACGGTTACATCCACTGGCGAAAACATCGAAGTGCATGCCATCGAACATTCCCAGATCAACTCCGTCTCTGCGGCGGCAGCGCTGGCTGTCGCTATAGGCGGCGTAGGAGTATCGGTCGCCGGAGCTGGAGCAGAAGCAAGCAATGTCGTTCTCACAAAGACAAATGCCTATGTAGTGGATAGTGTTCTTGTGAGTGCTGCTGATGTTGCTGTAACAGCCCAGAGTATCTCTGCTGCTCCTAGATTGAATGCCCTTGCAATGGCTGATAAGGCTACGGCTGATGTTTTTGCTCAAAGCATGGACGATGCCGGATCAACCGATGTTGACAACGAAGAGACTGATCTCATAGACGAAAAGCTTGCCGATATTGTCCTTGATAATACTTTTCTTATAGGGTTATCGGGAATATTAACTACTCAGGGCATAATGAATTCCGGAGCCCTGGCAGTAACTGTTCGTTCCGAGGGCGAGGATTGGTCGGTGACGGATAGAGTTACCGGTTCAACCTATGCTGTTACCAGAGAAGGAAATGATTTCACGGTGACCATGCCGACGATCGGGGCGACCGTAATATCCGCATCAGCCGCCATAGCCGGCGGATCTGTGGGTGTTGGAGTATCCATCGGGCTTTCCTTCGCCCGCAACCTGATCGGCTGGCAACTGGGATTCGATACTCCATATAACTATACCACTGGCGATGAACCATCCAGTCTGGACAGTAGCGATAATATCCTTGTTCTCGGTGATCGCGTCAAGATCGAAGAGGGAGTCAGGGCCGGTGATATCTACGAGTATATCGGCCCGGATGCAACTATGTATCAGTATACAAGTTCTGACGTTGCTCCCACGCTCCGCGAAGGCGATCTGGTGAAGGTTAACGACGGCTACGACGACAGCAAAGGAGCAGAATCATCCATATATCGCTATATCGGCAATGATCGTATCAATGTCGACCTCAGTAACGAAATTTACGATGATTTTGATCCTGCTACTGATGAACTCTGGGAATCCGTTGGCAGCAGCAAGCTGTCCATGCAGGACTATGGCAACACTGATCTCTGGAAGCAGGTGAACCTTGTGTCGGCGCCTGTGGAGGTACAGGCCTATGTCTTGAACTCCAGTGTTGAAGCAGTCGGTGACTTGAGTGTGACATCTACTTCGGATCAATCCATAGACGCGTTGGTGGTTGCCGGTTCGGCGGCGGCTTCGGGCGGTGGTGTCGGCGTGAGTGTCGCCGGTGCCGGTGCGGTTGCAGTAAACACGATTACGACCGATATCAAGGCGTTCATTGATTATGATTCAGGATTTGGTACCCGTTTGACGAACATCCATTCGGGCAGTGTGGCCATAGAAGCAAAAGATACCTCAAGGATCACTGCTGTAACCGGAGCTGCGAGCCTGGCAGCAGGTTTTGGCGGCGTGGGTGTGGCTGTCTCCATCGGATTTGCAGGAGCCTATAATGAGATCAGCAATGAGGTTTCGGCTTTTATAGCTGATGCCGGCGTGACTACAACAGACGCTGCCGGTGCAATATCAATACATGCAATTGAGGGAGCGACAATTAACGCCCTTACAGCAGCAGCCTCTCTGGCTCTTTCAATCGGTGGTGTAGGTGTTTCTGTGAGCGGCGCCGGCGCGGCAGCTACCAACGTTATTCTCACCACGACGAAAGCCTATGTGACGGACAGCACTCTTAACAGTGCAGGTGATGTCGTAATAGAGGCATCAGATACATCGACGATTAACGCAATTATATTGGCCTCAACAGCAGCAATCGCCGGCGGAGCAGTCGGTGTTGGTGTTTCCATCGGCGGTGCCTTTGCCACCAACTTGATTGGGGTGGCATGGAATCCTGCGGGAGCAGAGTCCTATGTGAAGGATTCAACAATAACGGCTGCGGGTACTCTCACACAGACGGCCACTGCCAAGGAAACCATTAAGGCAGCAGTGATTGCGACATCAGTGGCAATCGCTCCTGGCGGCGTTGGTGTTGCTGTCAGTGGGTCCGGCGTTCTTGCCATTAATATGATTACCGCGGATATCAAGGCATTTATAGAAGGTTCAACAATTACTGCGGGGAGCGTAAACCTGACTGCAGACGACACCTCACGGATTCTGGCCTTTGCCGGGTCCGCCTCTGTAGCAGCAGCTTTTGGCGGTGTGGGTGTTGCTGTGTCTATCGGCGCCTCTCTGGCCCATAATATGATCGATAATGATGTTGCGGCCTACATTACGGGCAGCACTGTGACCACGACCGCAACAGACGGCAGCCTCGAAGTCCATGCCATTGAACACTCTCAGATCAATGCGGTTTCTGCGGCAGCATCGCTGGCTGTTGCGATCGGCGGGGTAGGTGTCGCGGTCAGTGGGGCTGGAGCTGAAGCGACCAATGTCATCCTTACCAAGACCAATGCTTATGTCGAAGAGAGCGTTCTTGCCGCTGCGGGTGATGTTGTTGTAACAGCCGAGAGCCTGTCAGCTGCAGCTGAACTGAATGCCCTGGCAATGGCTGATGAAGATATTGCCAATGTTTTTGCTCAAAGCATGGACGATGCCGGATCAACCGATGTTGACAACGAAGAGACTGATCTCATAGACGAAAAGCTTGCCGATATCGCCCTTGATAATACTTTTCTTATAGGGTTATCGGGGATATTGACCACGCAGGGTATCATGAATTCCGGTGCCCTGGCAGTAACTGTCCGCTCCGAGGGAGAGGAATGGTCGGTTACGGACAGGATAACCGGATCCTCCTATATTATTGCCAGAGAAGGTGACAACTTTACAGTAACCATGCCGACCATCGGGGCCACCGTCATATCCGCATCGGCTGCGGTAGCCGGTGGAGTTGTCGGAGTCGGAGTTTCAATCGGGGTTTCTTTTGCAGCCAACCTGATCGGCTTTGAATTGGATCTCGGTTACCCTGCCGATTACACCACCGCGGATGAGCCTGCCCTTCTCGAACAGGGAAAGACGGTCAAGATAGGAGATGGCGTAAAAGAGGGCTATGTCTATGAATATATCGGACCAACAGTGGATATGTATCGATACACCACGGATGACGGGACCAAATCGCTTAACAATGGTGATCTGGTGAAGGTGAATTCCAGCTACGAGCCAGATAGGGGTACCGGAACGGCAATTTACCGTTACATTGGAAATAATGGGAGCCAGGTCAATCTCGGCAACGCCAATTATAGGAACTCGGATTTGTGGGAGTCTGTGGGAAGCAGTAAACTGTCCATGCAGGACTATGGCAACGAAGATCTCTGGGAACATGTCAATCTCGTAAAAGCAGATGACTCTGCCCAGGTTCGAGCCTATATGTTAGATTCCAGCGTTGACGCAATTGGAGGCCTAACCCAGACTGCTATCTCGGATCAGTCCATTGACGCTCTGGTTGTTGCCGGTTCGTCGGCGGCTTCAGGCGGCGGAGTCGGCGTGAGTGTCAGCGGCGCCGGTGCCGTTGCAATAAACACGATCACCACTGATGTTCAATCGTTCATTGAAGGCGATATGGCAATCGGTAACGGTGAAACAGCGGGCATAAAGGCTGCCAGCGTGAGTCTTTTGGCTGAAGATACCTCGAGGATCACGGCTGTTACCGGAGCCGCGAGTCTGGCAGCAGGCTTTGGCGGCGTGGGAGTGGCTGTTTCGATCGGGGTAGCCGGGGCCTATAACCAGATCAGTAATAATGTTGCAGCCTTTATCTCCAAAGCTGACGACGGCGTGAAGACCACGGATCCTGCTGGTGCCATCACTATAGAGGCCATTGAGGCTGCCACCATCAACTCGCTGACAGCAGCGGCATCGCTGTCTGTTGCTATCGGCGCTGTTGGAGTTGCTGTTAGCGGGGCCGGAGCGGCTGCCACGAACGTTATTCTCACTACGACCAAAGCGTATGTGACGGACAGCATCCTTGTCAGTGCAGGTGATGTGACGATAGAAGCTTCGGACACATCAACAATTAACGCCATTGTGTCGGCATCAACGGCTGCCATCGCAGGTGGTGCGGTTGGTGTGGGCGTTTCCATCGGCGCATCGTTTGCCACCAACCTGATCGGTGCGGCAGGCAATCATGCCGGAGCACAGGCCTATATAAAGGATTCTACAATCACTGCCACGGGAGCCCTAACACAAACAGCTACTGCAGAGGAAACCATCAGAGCGGCTGTGCTGGCCGCTTCAGTGGCAATCGCTCCGGGCGGTGTTGGTGTTGGGGTCAGCGGAACAGGCGTTCTTGCCATCAATATAATTACTTCAGATGTCAAGTCATTTATAACCAATTCAACAATTACTGCCGGAAGCGTAAACCTGACCGCGGACGACACCTCACGGATTATGGCGTTTGCCGGGTCTGTCTCTGCAGCAGCAGCCTTCGGCGGTGTTGGTGTTGCCGTGTCCATCGGTGTGGCCCTGGCCCACAATATGATCAACAATGATGTTGCGGCCTATATTATGGACAGCACTGTCGAGTCGACAATCGGCGACATCGAAGTGCATGCCATTGAACACTCCCAGATCAATGCCGTTTCTGCGGCAGCATCGGCTGCTTTTTCCGGAGCAGGGGTAGCGGTCTCGGTTAGCGGCGCCGGTGCGGAAGCAACTAATGTTATCCTTACAAAGACGAATGCCTATATAGAGAACAGTGTTATAACCAGTGCTGATGATGTGGATGTTACAGCCCGGAGCCTGTCAGCGGCACCTGAGATAGTGCCACTGGTTGTGACCGATGCCGAAAATTTTGCTGATAACATGGATGATGCCTCTTTCACGGTCGAGGATGATCCTGATACCGGCGGTACTGACGAAAGGGCTGACGACATTGACGCCGACAACAATTTCCTGGCCTCGTTAGCGGGGGTTTTAGCGTCGCAGGGCATCATGAATTCCGGTGCTCTGGCCGTAACAATCCGCGCCGAGGGCAAGGAATGGTCGGTCACGGACAGAATTACCGGGTCCTCTTATGTCGTTACCAGAGACGGCGGCAATTTCTCGGTGACCACGCCGACGATAGCTGCGACTGTGGTCGCCGCATCGGCTTCAGCAGCCGTCGGAGTGGTCGGTGTAGGGGCTTCCGTTGGGCTTTCCTTTGCTCGTAACCTGATTGGCTGGGAATTGGGATTCGATACTCCGTATGACTACACCACAGGCAGTGAACCATCCAGTCTGCAACGTAGTGATATTCCCTTGATTCTCGGGGATTGCGTCAAGATCGAAGAGGGCGTCAGGGCCGGTGATATCTATGAATATATCGGTTCAGAACCCCTGGTTCCGGGGGAAGGCGAAACCACCGTCAACCTCAGAACACAGGACTACGCCAACACGGACCTCTGGAAACAGGTGAACCTTGTGGCGGCGCCCGCCGAAGTGCAGGCCTACATAATGAACTCCAGCGTTGACGCAATCGGCGACTTGAGCGTGACAGCGATTTCGGATCAATCTATCGATGCGGTAGTGGTGTCCGGTTCCGTGGCAATCTCGGGCGGTGCGGTTGGTGTGAGCCTCAGCGGCGCCGGTGCGGGCGCGGTAAACACGATTACGACCAAGGTCAGGTCTTATATAGACGGTGATATTGCAATCGGAAATGGTGAAACCGCGGGCATAAAAGCTGCCAGCGTTATTTTGACGGCAGAAGACACATCTGCGATCACGGCTGTAACCGGAGCCGCAAGCCTGGCAGCAACATTCGGAGGTGTGGGTGTGGCCATAGCCATGGGCCTGGCCGTGGCTGATAACAGCATCAGCAATGTGGTCGAGGCATATGTAGGGTCATCCACAGTGAATACGACCAATGGCAATATGGCAATCCGGGCCAAAGAAGATGTCACAATCACCACAACATCTGTGGCAGCGGCGGCATCTGCCAGCGCAAGTATTTTCAGCGTTGCTGTCAGCGGCGGAGGGGCAACTGCCTTCAATACCATTGATACGGAGACCAGGGCATATGTCAGCCAAAGCAATCTTGATATTATCGGGGATCTTGACATCCATGCGAGCGATATATCCACTTCAAGGGCATTGACGGGCTCTGCCTCGGTTGCTGCCGGTATTATCTCCGCGGCCATGGGCGGTTCCATTGCCAATGGGACGATTACATCCACAACAGAAGCCTATATCGATAATTCGAATGTCATTGCCGACGACATCGCTGTAAGCTCAACCGCACAGCCGAAAGCCCAGGTCGACGTATATGGTGTCAACGCGGGCACCCTGGCCGTAGGCGTTTCAAGCGCCACTGCCACCGTGTCACCCATTGTGAATGCTTATGTTGGCGGCACGATCACTGCGGACAACCTCTACCTTTCCGCCACCCAACTTATGAGCGAGGACTCCGGCAAGGCCAGCGCCACCGGTTCGTCCGGCGGTCTGGTGGGCGTTAACGCGACTTTTAGTCGAGCGGAAAACAAAGGCACTGTCCGAAGCCAGATCAGAGATGACAGCACGCTGAATGTTGCCGGAGCTGTCCAGGTGAACGCGAATTCAACCAGCTACCAGACCGTCTCTGCCGAGGGTAAATGCTATGGCCTGGCCGTGGTCGGAGGAAACCAGGCCAACGCTGTTTCAGATACAACCATCGAATCGCTGGTAGGCGATCGCGTCAGCGTGACGGCGGGCAGCTTGAGTATCAAGGCCACAGGCACGGACATCAATAAAGCTAATTCGGTTGCGGGCAGCGGCGGCGTGATTGCTATCTCCGCAGCAGAGGCCCGGACCGATACCTCCGGTCTTACACGAACATCTGTGGGCTCAGGAACAACAGACAGGTTCATCAACGTAGACAGCCTCGAAATCATCTCAGATCACACCTCTGTGTTTAACGCCCGGGTCGACAGTTCTTCAGGCGGTGTGATCGATGCCGCGGGAGCGGATATTTCCAACATCGTCAAGCCCAGGGTTATAGCAGAATTCGAGGAAGATGCCCTTATCAAGATCCGCGATCTGGATGTCCAGGCCAACAACCGCATCCGAAAAGATTGGCTGGCTGGCGGAGCCTATAACATTATTTCAGCCTCGGGCGGAATAGGGACATTTCCGGCAGGCAGCAGTGTAACCAACATCAACAATCAGACCACTATTTCCGTTCACAACGGTGCCAATATCCAGGTGGAAGGAGATCTTGTTAATCCTGGTGAATTCAAGTTCACAGCTTTCAACGACGTTATCGCCAGAGACAGGGCCAAGCTTGATTCGGGCGGCGCACTGGCCACGGCCTTTACCGAGTCGATCATTAATAATACCAACGCGGCCCAAATTCAAATCAATAATGCCGACCTGTCAAGCGTCGGTGACCTTAATCTGTCCGCCCTTACGATTGCTGATGTGGAGACCAAGACCAATGTCAAGACTTACGGCCTGGCGGGTTTTGCCGAAGGATCATCCGAATCGAATGTCTATGTTAACAACAGTATTAATGTTCGTGAAGGAGCCGTGTTGAGGGCAGACGGTGACGTCAACCTTAATGCCGGAAGGGATGGTGTACGCGTAAGTGATATCAAAGCCAAGGCGCAGACCGATCTGTGGAACAAGACCGCCTTTCCAATCCCATCCAACCCCACGGGTAACGCTATTATCTTTGCCAACAGCAATATCAATATCGATTCAGGGGCCTGGGTAGGAAGTGTACAGGATGTGAACCTGAAGGCAGTAGTAAGCGATCTCAGCGCGCAGGGAAACTGGAGTTACCAGGATCTTTATATGGGTGCCATCGAGGATATTGCCAATCTGTTCGGGGCCGATATTTCCCTCAAGACGACCGGCGGCTATGACGTGGAGGATCTTACTACGACCGTAACGGTGGATGGAACGGTTGAGGCAGGGATTCAAAACAAACAGTTCCTGATCATAGACGAAAATCTCATTGCCGATGGTGACATTTCCCTGCAGGGTAATCCGGTTCTTGACTTCCAGCACGTTGAAGCGCGCGATACCATTACCCGAGACAGCGGCAGCTGGGTTGATGACGGGTTTACAGTCGGGGCGTTTGTCACGATTTCGGAGACAGACGACAATGACGGATCATACCGGATCGACGAAATTTCCGCTGATGGCTTCACGCTCTATCTGGATCCGGGATATCACCTGGATAATAATGCGTTGGATAATGATGCCGAGGTAAGCCAGGGCATTGAGATGTGGGGTAAACCTACCGTTGATTTCGGTAATGATGTTGATCGTGGAACAATAACACGTTCTTACTGGAGCTTCAGTGAAGACGGATTTGCTGTTAACCAGAAGATCGTGGTAAACGGGGCCAATGAAAATGACAGGTTCTTTACCATAAACGAGATTTCCGCTGATGGCCTCACGCTCTATCTGAATCCGGGCGAAACTCTTGTTGTGGGAAATGATGTCGAGAATGTTTCCATAAAGGTGGTAGAGGACCAGATCTTATCCATGACCGACCTGACCCTGGATTTTGATCAGGTGGACGGCGATTCCGACACGATCACCCGCTCTATCGGCAGTTGGCTTGATGAAGGCTTTGCCGCGGGCCAGATCATCGAGGTTGAAGGCACGACGTCCAATGACGGGATCTATCGAATTGAATCATTGGATGCTCAAATTCTGACTCTGAATACGACGGATGAGCTTCAAATTGATGAACCGGGTATCGCGGGAGCCACAATAAGCGTGACCCAGGGTGCGAAGCTCGATCTGACCGACCTGACCATTGATTTTGATCAGGTTGCCGATGCCCCGGATACCATTACCCGTTCCATGGGGAGCTGGTTGGATGACGGATTCCTGGCAGGACAAACCCTGACCGTTGCCAATACGGCGAACAATAACAGTACATTCATTATTGATTCGATATCCGCCGCCGGCAGGGTTCTCTATCTCGCTGGGAACGTCCTGACCGATGAACCTGATGTGACAGGGGATTCAGTAGAGGCGACCGCGGTTGCTGGGCCGGGTCTGGATCTGGATTTCAATGCAGTGGCTGATTCCATAACCCGGAATGCGGGAACCTGGAGTGACAACGGATTTGCCGTGGGCCAGACCATTACCGTTGCCAATACAACAAACAACAACGGGACGTACACCATCGCTTCGATTGCCGGCGCGGTTCTGACTATAGCCCAGGACAGCCTGACTGACGAAGATGACGTGGCAGTGGCAACGGTTAGAACCAATGCCTTGTCCACAGGGGAACTGACCCTTGATTTTAATCAAGTGGTTGACGCTCCTGACACGATCTCCCGCAATATGGGCAGCTGGCTGGATGACGGTTTTGCGGCGGGCCAGATCATTGTGGTTGACGGGACCACGTCCAATGACGGGATCTATCGAATTGCCTCACTGGATGCCCTCACACTGACGCTGGTTGAAGATGATGAGCTTCAAGTTGATGAACCGGGTGTCGCGGGAGCCACAATAAGCGTGACCCAGGGTGCGAAGTTCGATCTGACCGACCTGACCATTGATTTTGATCAGGTTGCCGATGCCCCGGATACCATTACCCGCTCCATGGGCAGCTGGATTGACGACGGTTTTGCTGCGGGTCAGGTTGTTACCATTGCCGGATCAAATAACCAGGGATCGAATAATAATGACGGCTCCTATATAATTGATGAAGTCTCAGCCGACGGACTTACTCTTTCCCTGAATATTTACGATGAACTCTCTGATGAGCAGGATGCTCAGGGTCTGGACATTCTGGCTGCCGGTGAAAAGGTTTCATCTTTCCAGAGCGCTGGACTGAACCCCTTAACCCTTGAACATGTCGATACAAGAGACACAATAACAAGAGAAACAGGCAATTTTACTGATGACGGTATTGTCGAAGGGCTGGTCATACAAGTCTCGGGGACAGACGACAACAACGGCTCCTACGAGATAGACGAGGTTTCCGCGGATGGTTCCATTCTCTACCTGACACAAACGAAAAAGCTGGTTACCGAGAACAACGTAGCCGGTGTATCAATGACAGCGCCCGCGCCGCGTACGATCGGTATCTACACCAATACCATGACCGGCACTCCCTTCCTGACCTTTACCCGTGTCAGTAACGGACCCGATATCATCACAAGGTCCGCAGGGAGCTGGCTGATCGATGAATTCAGGGAAGGGCAGACAATCACCGTTACCAACTCAGCCCAGAATCTGAATGACGGAAAATACACGATCAACAATATTTCGGAAGACGCCCTGGTTCTCACACTGGTTTCGACGGACGTACTTGTAGATCAATCCAATGTCTCGGGAGTGGATGTCACGGGCAAGGGAGTCAGCGATGCCATCGGTGATGTGGGTTTTACGGTTGAAGACCTGGCCCAGAACCTGACCAATGAGATAATACGGCTGGAGAAGCTTAAAATCGAGCACCATGGCAATAACACGGCGGTCCAGGGGTATGAAACCCAGATCAAACAGATGATGGATCAGCTTGAAGAACTCAAACTGGCCAAGGAAGAGAATGGACAACTTGTACCTATCCAGGGTTATCAGGGTGTTTATATTAATGTGCCCGACATCAAGGCCAGTTCTGGTGATATCAATATTATCGGCAGTAGTCTGTCCGGTACAGGACGGCTGGTGAGCGCCGGGGACGCCCGGATCGACATCATTAACAAGAGTCCCTATTACCTGCGTATCAACAATCTGATCATTCCGGGGGACTATGGCGGAAGGATTATCTATAACGGTGTAAAGGTCGTTGACAAAGCCCAGATAGAAGCAAGAAACCTGAAGGACATGGGCGAGGTCGCGTTTACAGAAGTGATTTCTTCCGGCTTAGCGGCGGAACCGATGATCAATGTGGAGAGCACCTTTAACCCTGCGACATCAAGTGATCCTGACATCAAAAACATGCCGGCGCCTGATATTGTAGTCCAGGGCAGTATTTTAAATATCCTGGGCACGGCCAGGCTGTTTAACAATAAGGGCAGTATCATCGTCAAGGAAGCTATTACGGCCAAGACCGTCGATATTGACGCGGGACGCGATTTTGTGCTCACAAGTGATCACTTCTTCCATGTGGGCGGGTTCCCGAGCAGCAGCGCTCCTGACCTTTCCTTTGCTGCGGGCAGCGTTTCGAACAACCAGGTGCACTTTGGTTCGATCCACCAGCTCGCCAACGGCCAGGCCGTCCGCTACAGCAGCGAAGGCAACCCTATCCTCGACGGTCTAACCGGCGGCAACCTCTACTATGTGATCTTCGTTGATTCCAACTCGATCCAACTCGCCGAAACCTCCGGCGGGGCGGCCATCACCATCACCAATACCGATGCCGAGGGCACCCACCGGATGACGCCGGTTTCCATGGTCATGCCAGCCCAGGATATCGGCACCCGTCAGGCCTACGATTGCGGCCGTTGGGTCTGGCAAACCATCTCCTTGGGCACCTTCAAGTTTTCCTTTCTGTTGCCGCAGCTTGTTACACGCACTGACACCATTGCCCTCGATTACGCCCATGGCTTTACCGCGGGGGAGAAAGTGCGCTACGACGGCGGCAGCGGAACCGCCATCGGTGGCCTTGAGGACGGGGAAACCTATTATGTGATCCCTGTTTCCGCCAAGTCCTTCCGGTTGGCAGCGACCAAAGAGGACGCCCTCCAGATACTCGGCGGCAAGAAATTTGATTCCGGCGGTTCTTACAAGTCGGGCTACATCGACAAGATCATTTCCCTGAACCCGGGTGTCAGCTCCGGCAGCGACCACTTTTTCGAAACCCAGGTCTCATCGTCGATAATCGCCGGCAACAACGTTTACATCAGCGCCCGTTACCTGAACATCAACGGCACCATCCAGAGCGGAAAACCTGTCCGTGAGGTAACCCTGGAATCAGGTCTCAACAGCCTGATCGCTGATTTCCGCAACAATCACATTGACAGTGATCCCAACCTTCTGTTCCTTACAACCAATGAAGGGACAGGCATCGAAACCTGGTATAATTACAACGAAGACCGGATCGAATTGGATAATGTGATCGTTGAGGGCGGCTACATGCGTCTGGCCGGCCACATCATGAGCACCGGAAACGGCCTGCTCAGGGTAGTCGATGGGTTCGGTGAGATTACGGTCGATAATCTGACCAACTATGACCTGTTCATCAACAATCTTAATACAGGCGGGGACGGGATCGAAGGAAAGATAGAGATTGTTGATCTCGCCACCAGGAATGTCAATATTCCGAACATTAATACTACTGTTTTCGAAAGAGAAGACGGGGACAACCGGATAGACTCTTATCAACCCCTTGCCGGCCAGAGATACGTCTATGTTACTGGAACTGACATGTCTATCACAACTACCAAAGAGTGGATCACCGAAGACCTCTGGGGTATCGACTGGCTGGTGAAAGATCCAGGTGAGCAGCCCAATCATGTTAGCGTTGTAAAGGGCGACTCCACCCCATTGCCTGATGGCGATCTGATAAACTGGCAATATACTGATGGAACTATCGCCAGTTCGAACAATATTATCACAGCAAATTCATACAAATCAGGAGATGAATATCGTATCTCCACCCGTAGATGGGATACGAAACACGGCTGGTGGGTTTTCTCTACCACCAAGCATCACCTGGAAAAGGTATACCAGCGGACAGACAAGAAATTCGAGAACGTGAGCATCAAGTCCGATCATCTCATCGACATACAGTTTATCGGTAAGGATGAAGGCACGATCACTGTGGATTCAAATACAGATGTCCTGATCGGCGGCGCCATTGTTAATAAAGAAGGAAGCACAAACATCACCAGTGCAGGTGTTATTGCCCAGGCCGCGAATACGGTCCTCCTTCAGGGAGACGCTGTTACCCTGGATGCTGGAAAAGGTATAGGTGTATTGATCGGCGATCAGGGTGAAGTAATCGAAGCCCGTATCCTGATGGACATGGAAGAAAACGGAATTATTAATGTTTCGACCGATACAGGCGATATCCTTCTTACCGAAATGACAGGCGACATGGTTATCGGACAGATGGTCACAGGAAATGGAAACATCGGCCTGGTCGTTGACGGCAATATCCTCTCCACTGATAATACGGTCGTTATAAGCGGTAATAACATAGACCTGATGGCGGGAGTCGGGAATATAGGCCAGGAAGGGAACCTGCTCAGGGTTGACAGCGGGGAAAGCCTGACGGCTATAGCCTCGGGGAATATCTACCTGGAAGAGACTATCGGGGACATCTACCTTAATAAGATAAAATCCATAGGCGGCGATGTTCATCTCCTGGTGACTGACGGTGATTTGAGAGATGCCAACACCAATGATGCCAGGGATACACGGGCTATTGCAGAGCTGACCGGGCTCTGGGAGGCCATGCAGCTGACCGACGGTTATGGAGCAGGGAATGCATTACAGCAGAATATAGAGGCCTACGAAGGCATTAAAACCCGAGAGTATCATAAATACTGGCAATACCGCAATCAGCAGGCAGATCCTGGTGTATACGACCCCGATTTTCAGGTAACACTCACAGCGGATGAAGAGGCTTCTTACAGAAATTATTATGAAGAGAAGGGAATGGATGAGGATGAGATAAAGGGTGCCATTACCACGATTGAACAAAAGCGAACGGATGAATATCACAACCTGCACACGGTTTACGGCGAGATGGGTGATGAACAGAATTCTGATTATGCCTATTCCGTTGATGTGGGGACAGATGAATATGACGAACTTACGGCAGGTTATGCCTGGACAGACGATGAACTGAAGAACACTGTCAGCGGAGGTCTTTTGAGGCTTAAGGTCGATACCGAAACCAGGATCGAAGAGCCCAATATTATTGGACAGAGTATATTCGTTGATGTCCTGAACGGCGGGGTCGGGATATCGGAGGATCCCTGGACTATAGATCTCAGTCAGGAACTTAGTGATGATGATAAGATCTATCTGGCGGCGGCAGAGAGAGATGATGTGACTTTCTTTGATTCAGAGGACAATATAATCGATCCCACTGACAATTCCGTTGAAGCTGCGGCTATTATTATTGAACTTCGTGAGGATATTGATGTTGAAGTTACAGGTAGTGTTACCATAAACGCCGCTGATCATATCTATCTGGGCGGTGAGCAGGATATCAATATTGACCGGATCGCAACCGGCGGAATGATTCGCATCAAGGGTGGTGAAGGAATCTATAATGTATACGACGGCGATGTGCCTGATACAGAAGCCAATATTTCCGGGGCCGGTCTGATTATTGAAGCGGCCGGGGATAGTATCGGAACTGCGGAAAACAGGGTGACCATTAATCTGGGCGATAACGGTACTCTGACGGCCAGGGCCAGAGAGGATATCTACCTCTATGAACAGGCCGATGATCTGGGCTTGAGAGGTGATTTGAATGTTGACACGGTTTATGCCGAATCCGGTCATATATATCTCGGCTCGGAGAACTCCATTAATGACGGCCTGGAAAACGATCAATGGAATATCAAGGGGCTGACCCTTGACCTGGAAACAGGTGAAGAGATCGGGACCCAGAATAATTTTCTGGAGATCGACCTGGACGCGGAAGGTTTTCTCAACGCTACAGCCGGTGGGGATATCTTTGTCGCGGAAACAGCGGGCGATTTTAAGGTAGGGCAGGTTATTTCCACAACCGGCAATGTGTCCCTGACTTCACAGATTTCAATTCTGGATGAGGTTGAATTGGATGATCTCGAAGTAGATGTGGCGGGGAATAACATCATCCTGAACGCTCTGATGGGTGGCATCGGAGAAACCGGTAATGATTTTGACGTGGATACCGCCTATTCGGGCGAGGGAGCCCTGTCATCAACCAGTTCCTTAAATGCCTATATTGTTGAACCAATGGGTCCGTTGTATCTGAATCAGATTTCCACGGATGAAGAACAGACTGCCTTTATTGGTGCGTTATCGGGACGAATTTTAAACGGGAATTCGGATGAAAGTGAAGATAATGTTCTTTCCGGCTCCACGCGTCTTTACGCATCTTCAGATATCGGAGCCAGTGACAAACATTTAAAAACATCAGTCGGCACTTTACAGGGTTGGTCTTTGAACGGTTCCATCTGGATTGATAATACCGGTGAACTCTTTATCGATCAAGTGGGTGAAGGCGATTTCGGAATTGATGCCGAAGGGCCTGTCCAAATTACTACTCACAGTCCTTTAACGGTCAACTATATAGTAAGATCGAATAATGATATCGTTCTGACAGCGGGAGATAGCGCCGATACTGGTGACGATATCACGGTGGCAGGCAACGGGGTTGTGCAATCCGCTAAAAATGTGATTCTGCAGGCGGGAGACAATGTGATCATCGAAGAAGGTGCCACAATAGAGGCCTATGATTCGTTGAATGAAACGTACGGTCTGGTTCAGTTCTATGTGGATTACGGGGACGTAGACCCTGATGGCGGTGTCCTTTATATGCGAGAGGCGGTAATCGGCAGTGAATTACAGATTTTTGGCGAAAGCGACGATGATATCATCCCACTAACCTTTGTGACTCTGCCCACAACCGTGCAAACCATGGAAGGCGAAGATATTATTTATCTGGGGAGCAATGCAGAACCTGACAGCAATACGGGTGGTCATGTTCAAAATATTGCTGAGCTGTTAGACATCGACGGTGGTGACGGTATGGATTCCCTTTTTATAGATCTGACCGGAGAGACCGAAGGTATTGAGGGCATCCTGACTGCTGATAACATCTCCGGGTTTGGCATGCGGGAAAACGGTGAAATTGATTATGCCCGGATAGAGTTTTTGAACCTTAATGCCGGAAGCGGGAATAATATATTTAATATCAGGAGTACCTCAATTGATACTGCAATTAACAGTGGCGGCGGCAACGATATTTTCAACATCTCTTCGGATACTGATAATCTTGATAATGGAACGCTGGATAATATTAATGGCGATTTGACGATTCGTGCCGGGGCAGGCAGCAATACCCTGAATGTCAGCGATCACAATAGCGCTGATCCGGATACCTCAGTCGAGATTACGCGTAATTCCATAACCGGTCTTGCCCCTGCCGGTATTTTCTATGAAACCGATGGCTGGTTCGGAGGCGGCATAAATATTTGGGCAGGTGAAGGGAGTGATAACATAACAATAGGCAGCGCTCTAATCGGCAATTTTACCACTCTATGGCTGAACAACGGGGATGACAGGGTGGAGATAACGGATGACGGCAGCGGTGATGACGGTGTGCTTGTGATTCATGGTGAACAAGGGAATGATACGGTTGAGACAACCAATCCTGCTGCATGGACAGCAGATATGATTCTTTTCGGAGATAATGGTTATATTGATTATGATTTATCAGGTCAGCCTGTACATATTGAATCTGCAGACCCATATATTGGTGGAAGTGATGTAATGAAAGGCGGAGCCGGGGATGATATCTTGATAGGTAGCGCCGGTTCTGATGAATTATATGGCAATTCAGGTAATGATATATTATTTGGTGACGGCGGAAATATCCTTTTAAGAGATAATAATCCATGGCAAATTGAAACAAAAGATCCTTTTATCGGTGACGGTGATTTCATTTATGGCGGGGCAGATAATGACTTCATACTTGGCGGTTTTGGACATGATATGATGGAAGGCAGTTTTAAAAACGATGTTTTGATTGGAGATTATGGGGAAATTACCATTGGAAAAGGAAATAAAGTTCTGCATTCTATAAGGATGGGGCAGAGTCGGCATGATCTGGTGGCCAGCGTTCAGGCTGATTTATATACGCCTCAGCCGCTTAAATTCAAGAAAGAGTTCGCACAAATCGAAAGGCGTGTTTCTAAATTTGTTGAAAAAAATATTTTTAATGACAAAAAAGAAAAGATAAGATATCACAGCTCCCATGGTGTAAGCCGTTTGTCTGCACCGAAATCTTATTTGCCCATTGAATCTAAAACTGATGTTCAGGATGATACGGCTCCCATATCAGTATCATTTGGAGAAGCTTTTCAAAACGCACGAAAAAATGGCAAGAAAAAAGGCGACACCTTTGAATGGAATGGGAAGCTGTATGATGCAGGTTTATTAAATGAAGAGGATAATTCTGTTGAAACCAAAGAGGATATAAAAAATACAGAAGATAATAACGGCAAGATTGATAAAAATGAAAATAGTGCACCACCCGTTCAAGTGGAACCTGATATTGAACCGAAATTGTTGGAAAAATCGGATGCCGGCAAACTTGGAGTCGCTGCAGCCGGATATCTGGGATGGAACCTTGTTTCGGAAAGTTCCAATAGAAAACCGATAATTGATAAAAAAGTGTTTAGAAAACTTGATCGTAAAATGAAAGACCGGCGTTTCATGTATTGGAATAATGGTGAATTTGATAATGAATCCATTATGTTAGAGAATTAATATGTTGGTTCTATGAAATATTTTTTTTGTCTTTTTGGCAAATTTGGTATATTTATTATTAACTTAGACAGAGCATGACAAAACTAAAGAGGAAAAGCAATGACTGAAAAAATTGATAAAAAAAAACAGACAGACATTAAAGCAGAAGACAATGATGCCGGCAAAACAAAAATCAAGTGGGATGGATCAAAAATGGTCAGCAATTATGCCAATGTCTGCAATGTTACAAGCACAAGAGAAGAGTTTACAATGCTGTTTGGAACAAATCAGAGCTGGAATGCCGCCCAAACAGAACTTGTTGTTGAGTTAACCAATCGTTTAATCATGAATCCCTATGCAGCCAAACGTTTATCCATGATACTTGGCGGGGTTGTTAAAGAATATGAATCAAGGTTTGGTTCTCTTGAAATTAATGCTGGAGACGCGCCAAATAAATAAGGGTTTTATCATGAAAGTTGGTTTTTACCAGAAAGAGCAGAGCAATACACACTTTCTGGTGGCAAAACATCTTGATTATATTTCCTGTGAAGAACAAAAGTCGCTTTTTTTTCTAATTGAAGATTATCTTGCATTTAGAAAAAAAGCGGCTTTTTTTCTTGAAAGAAATTTTAAAGATATTTGCACAAAAAAATGTTATGAGAGTAGTCTCAGTGCATGCTGCCAGAAAGAGGGAATAGTAATTTTTTTTGCAGATTTTGTTATAAATGCGCTTTTTTCAAAAAAAGAAGATATTAATAAGTTAATCTGTCTGCTGGATATTGAAAGTAAGGGAAACAAATGTATCTATCTTGGTGAGGATGGATGCATGTGGGCTCTTAAGCCAATAGTCTGTGAGATGTTTCTTTGTAATCAGGCCCAAAAAAAGGTTTTTGAATCTGACTATAAGATTAAAGAAGAGTGGAATGAATTAAAAAAATGCCAAAAACTTTTTACCTGGCCTGACAGACCTGTGCTTTTTGATGAATTGGAAGATTATTTTATTAAAGCAGGGTTTTTTTCACCGCTTATGTATATGCATAACAGCCCGGGGCTTTTAAGGCTGAAAAAAAGATGGGCTTAAGAGCAAAAAAATAAAACACAGGATTATAACTTTAAGCACATGACATCATCACATGCATCGCTTTTAGATGATCAGATTGACCGATACTTAACCTGGCTGCTTGTTGAAAAAGGTCTTTCAAAAAATACCCTGGAATCATACAGTAATGATCTTCAAAGATATTTGCATTTTCTTAAAAAAGAAAATATTACTGATATTATCAACGCAGATGCATCGGTTATATTAAAACATCTTTTATCATTAAAAGATTCCGGCCTTGGTTCAAGTTCAAGGGCAAGACATCTTGTAACTTTGAGGGGGTTTTACAGGTTTTTAGTTCAGGAAAAGGATATTAAACAGGATTATACAAAAATTCTGGATCTTCCCAAAAAAAGCATTAAGCTTCCTGATGTTTTATGTGTTGATGATGTGAAGCTTCTTTTAAATACCCCGAAAACAGATAAACCGGCCGGGGCGAGAGATGCGGCAATGTTAGAGTTGATCTATGCTGCGGGATTAAGGGTTTCAGAGCTTGTAAATTTAAAACTTAATGATATAAATCTTGAGGCCTGTTTTGTGAGAGTCATGGGCAAGGGTTCAAAAGAAAGAGTGGTTCCCATAGGTTCATACGCAAAAGGAAAGATTGAAAGCTATATAAAAACAGCGAGAACCACGCTGCTTAAAAACAATATCAGCTCTTATATGTTTGTTGCCCGAGCTGGAAAGCCCTTAACGAGGCAGGGTTTCTGGAAACTTCTCAAACGCTATGCAGATAAAACAGGGATTAAAAAAAATATTACACCGCATACCTTAAGGCACTCTTTTGCAAGTCACCTTCTGGAGGGCGGCGCCAATTTAAGGGCGGTTCAGGTGATGCTTGGGCATGTGGATATTTCAACTACCCAGATATACACACATGTTGCAAGGGAACACCTTAAAAAGATGCATAAAAAATATCATCCACGGGGTTAGTTTTGCCTGAACTAAAATGCTGTTCAGGCTGGTTTTGGGTTTTTTTGCTTCCATTAATTTATTTGAGTGAAATTTTTAAAATATGATATGTACTGATAAAAAAACAGGTTTTTCCTGTTTCCTGAAACAGGAAGATATATGTACGCCAGGATACAGCGCTGTAAAAGCGGCTATAAGACAGGTCTCACAACCTGTAATTCTTTTAAAAAATATTAACGGTGAGATGTGTGCTGCCAAATGCAGTATGCCGGTCGGTGGACAAGAACCGGGACAATATTCAAAAGAGTATTCGTTTTGCGCATATGTTCCGCCCCTTCATCCTGAAAATTTTGGAGATTTGTTTTTTAAGAAAGCTTATAATCTTAAATATGCTTATATAATGGGTGCCATGGCAAACGGTATTACATCTGTTGAAATGGTGGAAAATGCTGCCCATGCCGGGATGCTGGGAATTTTTGGCTCCGGAGGCCTAGATCTTGACAGTATAGAGGATGCTGTAATCAGGTTAAAGAAAAATTTGAAAAATCTTCCATTCGGGTTTAATCTTATTCACAGCCCGAATAATATAGAGCTTGAATCAAAAACGGTTGATCTTTATCTAAAACACGAAGTAAGACTCATAAGCGCTTCGGCATATATGGGTTTGACTCTTCCCTTAGTCAGGTTTCGGGTAAGTGGAATATATAAAGACAGCTCCGGAAAAATTGTTGCTCCAAACAGAATTATTGCTAAAGTGTCCAGAGTTGAGGTTGCAAAAAAGTTCCTTTCACCTCCACCTGAAAAGTTTCTGGATCAACTTGTTCACAATAATATGATAACAGGGCAGGAGGCATTGCTGGCATTATCTGTGCCCATGGCTGAGGATTTGACTGCTGAGGCGGATTCCGGAGGTCATACAGATAACCAGGCTGCCATATCATTATTGCCCACCATGCTGTCTCTTCGGGATGAGGTGGTTGAAAAGTTCAAGTACAGTATGCCCATATGCGTGGGTCTTGGAGGAGGAATAGCAACGCCCCATTCAACTGCCGCAGCTTTTGCAATGGGAGCGGCCTATGTTCTTACAGGGTCAATTAATCAGTCCTGTGTTGAAGCCGGAACATCTGAAACCGTTCGTCAAATGCTTTCGGAAACAAAGCAGGCCGATGTGGTTATGGCTCCGGCTGCTGACATGTTTGAGATGGGTGTAAAAGTTCAGGTTTTAAAACGCGGTACCATGTTTTCCATGCGCAGCTCAAAGCTGTATGATTTTTATTCGCAGTATGACTGTTTTGAAAATATCCCTTTAAAGCAGAAAAAAATACTGGAAAGAGATTTTTTTCGAAGAAGTTTTGAAGAGGAATGGAATGAGACAAAAAATTATTTTTCAATGCATGATCCCAAGGTTATCAACAGGGCCGAAAAGGATGATAAATATAAAATGGCCCTTGTGTTCAGGGCATACCTGTGGCGCAGTTCACATTGGGCAATAACCGGTGATTTATCAAGAAAAATAGACTATCAGATATGGTGCGGTCCATCCATGGGCGCTTTTAATGAATGGGTTAAGGGAACATTTCTTGAAAAATATGAAAACAGAAAGGTCGTTGTTGTTGCAATGAATCTTCTTGCCGGCGCATCTGTTGTAACCCGTGCAAACTGCCTGAAGAATCAAATAGATGTTTTTTCTGGTGATATGGGAAAATTTGCTCCTTTGAGGCTTAAGGAAATTAATAAGCTGCTTGGTTTTTAAATTATAAAAGAAAGCAATCTTAAGTGAAACATAAAAACGAATTAAAATATCAAAATACACCTGTTGCAATAATAGGAATGGAATGTTTTTTTCCTAAATCTTCGGATTTGAAAGAATACTGGCGTCTTCTTTATAATGGTGAAGACGGAATAACGGATATTCCTGAAACGCACTGGTCTCCTGAAGATTATTTTGACAAAGACCAGGCAAGGCCGGATCATGTTTATGCAAAGCGCGGGGGATTTCTATCACCTGTAAAATTTGATCCCTTAGAATTCGGGATTCCTCCTTCTAATCTTCAGGCAACTGATACTTCCCAGCTTCTGGCTCTGATTGCCGCTAAAAGGGCACTGGAAAAAGCCGGTTATGGGGGAGACAAAGAATTTAACAGGGATAAAACAGGTGTAATAATAGGGGTGACAGGCACTCAGGAGCTTGTTATTCCTCTTGGGGCAAGACTTGGTTATCCAGTATGGCGCAAAGCTCTTGAAAATTCAGGGGTTGACCATGATAAAACCGAAGAAGTAATTAAGCGTATATCCGAATCGTATCTGCCGTGGCAGGAGAATTCATTTCCTGGTCTTTTGGGAAACGTTGTTGCCGGCAGAATCTGCAACCGCCTCAATCTGGGAGGCACTAACTGTGTTGTTGATGCTGCATGCGCCAGCTCAATGGCAGCTCTTAACATGGCGGTTATGGAGCTTGTTTCAGGCAAAAGTGATATGGTTGTTACAGGAGGGGTGGATACTCTCAACGATATATTTATGCATATGTGTTTTGCAAAAACGCATATTCTTTCACCCTCAGGTGACATAAGGCCTTTTTCAAAAAATGCAGACGGCACTCTTCTTGGAGAAGGTGTCGGCATACTTGTTCTTAAACGGCTTGCTGACGCCAAAAAAGATGGAGACAGGATCTATGCTGTTATAAAAGGGATAGGCACCTCAAGTGACGGTAAATCCCAGAGTATTTATGCCCCAAATGCAAAGGGGCAGGCAAAGGCGCTTAGAGAGGCTTATGAAAATGCTGATGTTGATCCTGGAACTGTTGAACTTCTTGAAGCCCACGGAACAGGCACCATGGTTGGTGATCTTGTGGAATTTAATGCTGTTAAAGAAGTATTTGGCCAATCGGAAAACCAGTCAGAGAAAAAAAATAACTGGTGCGCAATAGGCTCGGTAAAGTCCATGATCGGCCATACAAAGGCAGCAGCAGGTTCTGCTGGTTTGATAAAGGCAGCTCTTTCTTTATACAACAAGGTCCTCCTGCCGACATTAAAGGCTGATGAGCCTGATCCGAAACTTGAAATTGATAAATCTCCCTTTTATATCAATTCAGAATCAAGACCATGGTTTTCTAAAAATGGCAATCCCCGCAGGGCTGGAATCAGCTCATTCGGATTCGGAGGAAGTAATTTCCATGTAATCATGGAAGAATATCTGAGAGACAAAGAAGAGGTTTTATGCGCATCAAAAGTTGAAATTATATCATTTTCTTCATCATCATTAGAGGGACTTAAAAACGACATATCAGAATTTAAAAAACTAACTGTCCAATCTTTTTCTAAAAACTTTTTTGCTGAAAAAACCTTTGAAACAAGAAAGAATTTTTCTTCAAAGGATCCATACAGGCTTCTTATAACTGTAAAATCCCTGTCTGAAACAGATGAAGATCTATCCCTGTCTCTGGAACAGCTTTTTGACGAAGCATCAGCGCTTATGGAAAAAATTGGCCTGGAAGGTAAAAGCATTTTAAATACAGATAATGTTTTTTTGGGTTGTGGCAAGCCTTCAGAAAAAATTGCCTTTGTTTTTCCAGGTCAGGGGAGTCAGTATGTTAACATGGGAAGGGATATTATATGCTCTTTTCCTGAGTCATTTAAGGCGATTGAAACAGCCAACAGCATATGTGGCAAACAGGCGAACGCAAACTTTTTAATAAGCGACTTTATCTTTCCACGGTTGTCAAAAAGTAAAAAAGAGACTGAAAAACAAAAAACAAGGCTCCAAAAAACAGATATTGCCCAGCCAGCAATCGGAGCTGTAAGTCTTGCAATGCTTAAAATCTTGCAAAGATTCGGCATTAAACCTGATGCCGTATGCGGCCACAGTTTCGGAGAATTAACAGCACTTTGCGCTGCCGGATGGATTGATGAAGAGACATTCTTGAACCTTGCAGCTATTCGTGGAAAATTGATGGCCGATGCCGGCAAAAGTAATGAAGTAAATAACGGTGCAATGCTGGCAGTAAATGCACCCCTTGATGAGCTTGAAAAACTCGTTGCGGGCATGGACAACAGGCTGATAATAGCAAATAGAAACAGCCCTCGCCAGGGAGTATTATCAGGCTCTTTAAATTATATTGAAGAGGCCCAAAAGATATGCCTTAAAAAAGGATTTTCTGCAATAAGACTTCCTGTTTCAGCAGCATTTCACAGCAGTCTTGTTGAGGAGGCAGCCAAACCTTTTGGGGATGCCGTAAATAATTTTAATATTATACCGACTGATATGCCTGTTTTTTCAAATACTACAGCCGGCATGTACCCTGCTGATTCCAGCAAAGCACGAGCACTTCTTGCAAATCAGATTTTGTCTCCTGTGAATTTTACAGAAGAAATTGAAAATTTATACACATTCGGTATTAATACTTTTGTGGAGGTGGGGCCTAAACCTGTTTTATCGGGTCTTATAAAATCAATATTAAGAGGCAGAGATTGCCATATAATTTCCTTAGATTCTTCTTCCGGTAAAGATTCAGGTATTGCAGATATCGCAAGAGCCCTTTGTATGATTGCTTCCACCGGCAGCCAGGTTGATCTAAAAAAGTGGGAATGCCCGATTGGGTCGGATTTGGCATCATTAAATCAGGTTAAACCGGTTAATAATGCTAAGGGGAAGATGGCTGTGCAGGTTTCAGGTGCAAATTTTAAAGTGCCAACTAAAAACAATCAGGATAAAGTGGAAAATTATAAGAATAAAAATTTTACTCCTCAAGCTGTGGAGAGCTCTAAAGAACCGGAAATTGGTGGTGTCATGTATAAAGATAAAAAGGATTCAGACCATAATATTATAGACTCATTAAAGCTTGTGAGGGAAGGCATGGACGCAATCTGTTCAATACAGATGCAGACAGCGGAAACTCACAAGAAATTTTTGGAAACCCAGGCTGAAGCAAGCCGTACTTTGCATGAAATGATGGAAAGCGTAAGGAGTATTACAGAAACTTCTTCCGGAGCCGACAATAAAAAAGATATTTTTGAAAAAAAGGAGATTTTTATTCCGGATAATTTGACTGCTCAGGCTTTGGAAGTAAAACCGGAACCTGCAGAAAGCCTAAAAGCCATTTCTGTTAAAGATGAGGTTAAGGTTGACCCTGAAGAGGCCGAAAAAGCAGAAAAAGTTCAGGATATTATAACCGGAGTTGTTTCGGAACTTACAGGCTATCCTCCCGAGATGCTTGAACCTGATATGGATATAGAGACGGATCTTGGCATAGATTCAATAAAGAGGGTGGAGATATTTTCATTATTGGAAGAAAAGATGCCTGGCCTTCCCTCGGTTTCACCTGAAGATATGGGCAGTATAAAAACCCTGGGCCAGATAGCCGAATATTTAAAAAGCAGTTCCGGCAGTAAAGATGCCGGCTTAGAATATACAGACTTAGATTCAGAAGAAGGCAGGTCTAAAAAAATAAAGGCTGAAACCAAAGATCCAAAAGCAGAACCTGAATCAGAAAAAGTTCAGGATATTATAACCGGAGTTGTTTCTCAGCTCACAGGCTATCCTCCCGAGATGCTTGAACCTGATATGGATATAGAGACGGATCTTGGCATAGATTCAATAAAGAGGGTGGAGATATTTTCATTATTGGAAGAAAAGATGCCTGGTCTTCCCTCGGTTTCACCTGAAGATATGGGCAGTATAAAAACCCTGGGTCAGATAGCCGAATATTTAAAAAGCAGTTCAGATTATAAACAAACCGGTTTAAAAGAAAGCGGGCAGGAAAACATTGAGGAAGTAAAAAATCTGAAAAATATAAGTAAGGAAGAGATAAATGAAGCAAGTCTCGATTCTGCTGAATCTGTTTCAGATTTAATAGACAGAAAAAAAGTTTGCCTTGTTGAAACTCCTCTAAAAGCAGGAAAGAGTATAACTATTCCGGCAGACAAAAAGATTTTTATCACAGATGACAAGGCAGGACTTTCCCTGTCCATAGCTGATGAGCTTGCTCTTTTAAACATAAATACCGTTGTGATATCCCATGATATATTAAAGTATAGAAAAGATTTTCCCAAAGCCGCAGGCCTTATACTTATTCCTAAAAAAATGGACGCAGGCCCAGATTATGATCCAGATAATGACCCAGATAATAACCCAGATAAAAAGCATGAAGAATTTCTTAAAAATGTTTTTATGCTTACAAGCCATATTGCAGGGGATTTAATAAAATCGGCAAAAAATGGCGGGGCGGTATTTGCCACAATAACCGGACTGGACGGTGCGTTTGGCTTTAAAGGAGGAGCTGTTTTAAGCCCTGTATCAGGTGGACTTGCAGGCCTTGCCAAGACAGCTTCAATTGAATGGGAACAGGTTTCATGCCATGCACTGGATATAGATCCGGCATGGAAAAACAACAGGGAAATTGCAAAGGCAGTTGTCGCAGAAATATTGAATGACAGTTTAGAAAACGGTATTGAAACAGGACTTGGGCAAAACATAAGGTATAAGTTAAAGCTTCAGTCTGCTCCCTATGCTGATTCCGAGAGTGTCCAGGCAGAAACTGCTCTAAATCCTGGCGAACCGGTTGTTATAACAGGCGGCGCAAGGGGCATTACCGCAAACTGCGCATTTGCCCTTGCAAAATATGAACGCCCTGTACTCGTTCTTATTGGACGTTCTCCTGCTTTATTCCCTGAGCCTGAATGGCTTGCCCCTTTGGATGATAAAGGGTTAATTAAAAAAGCCATATTGGAAAATGAAAAACCTGTAACTCCTGCTGAGCTTGAAAAATTATATGCAAGGTATATGGCAAACAGGGAAATAGCAAAGAATATAAAAATGTTAAAATCAATGGGAGAAAAGGTTTATTACTATTCTGCCGACATACGCGATTATGACCGCATATCTGTTATATTCAATGAGGTGCGAGACCTGCATGGCCCAATCAAAGGAATAATCCACGGCGCAGGTGTTCTTGAAGACAGGTTGATAACAGATAAAACAAAAGAGCAGTATGAAAAAGTTTTCAGCACCAAGGTGGATGGATTAAGAGCGCTTCTTGCTGCTGCAAAAGATGATGATTTAAAATATCTTATACTTTTTTCTTCAATAAGCGCCAGAGTAGGCAACATGGGGCAGGCCGATTATGCAATGGCAAATGAGGTTTTAAATAAAATTGCTCACCGGGAATCGAATCTCAGGTCAGGCTGCAGGGTTGTTTCCATTAACTGGGGGCCCTGGGATGGCGGTATGGTATCTGATACCTTAAAAAATGAATTTAAAAAAAATAATATTGGCATGATTCCTGTTGATACAGGAGCAATGTGCATGCTTTATGAAATGAAAAGGCAAAGTGTAAAATCGGATAATCAGAATCCTGAAGTAGTTATAGGAGCAAAATCTTTTTCTAAAGATGAAGCTTATCAGGAGAACTCTCATTATTTTAAAGGCTCCCGAACTTCAGAAAAACAACCTGATAATTTTAAGCCCGTTGGCGGTAATAATAATCTTTCTCTTATAATTAAGCGTGAGATTGATGTGAACAGCTATCCTGTTTTAAAGTCTCATGTTCTTGGGGGCAGACCGGTTGTGCCTTTTGCTCTTATGACCGAATGGATCAGCCATAGTGCACTTCATGAAAATCCCGGTCTTTTACTCTATGGCATTGACGATATGCGGATTTTAAAAGGGATTGCCCTGGAGAAAAAAAATGGTCACAGGAAAAAACTTGTCCATATGTTCACGGGAAAGGCTGTAAAAAAAGGTTTATTTTTTGAAGTTGATGTTGAAATCAGGGATGGTGTTAAAAAAGGCATGGGAGTAATACATTCAAGGGCAAAGGCGATTTTGACTTCTTCTCTTTCCCATAAATCTTCCGGCTCTGCCTTGCGCCTTGATCCTGATGAACTAAAGATTACGCCCTATGCGCGAACCATGGACGATGTGTATGAAAATATTCTGTTTCATGGTGATAAACTTCGAGGTATAAGAAAAATAACAAGCTGCTCTGAGCAGTTCATGCTTGCAGAGATTGATTCAGCTCCATTGCCCGGGCAATGGATGTCTGAGCCTTTAAGAAGCCGATGGATAGCTGACCCTTTGATTATTGATTCTGCTTTTCAAATGGCAACGATTTGGACTTATGAAAAAACAGGCATGTTTTCCCTGCCGGGATATTGTGCAACATACCGCCAGTATCAGGACAGATTTCCATCAAAAGGTGTGAAAGTTTTGC
>CAYZXU010000003.1:0-48702 GCA_964482535.1 uncultured Desulfobacteraceae bacterium
CTTCAAGAGATGATGAGGTCTCTTCAATGGATGCCGCCTGTTCGGACGCGCCTTCGGCCAGAGACTGGCTGGAGGATGATACCTGACCGGAAGCCGAAGCCACCTGATCGGCGCCTTCGCTCATGTTATTCGAAATCCTTGTAAGCGAATTAACAATCCCTTTTGCAATAAAATATGCAAGAGCCAGACCGAAAACAAGAGCAAGGACTCCCACAATGGAAATAATTGATTTCAACCTGCTGGCGCCGTTTAAAAGAACCTCTTGAGTAGCCATATTCTTTTCAACTGTTTCAGATATATTATGCATCAGCCCCTGAACTTTTTCCATGTTCGGTTGTGTGGTTTTAACTATAATTTTCTGTGCATCTTTCTGTCCGGATTCCATTTTTCGCACAAGATTACGGGCCTCCCTTAAAATATCGACAGTGGCTTCAATATTTGGGATAATTTTCTTATGAACCAGAGCCAGGGCGGCATCATAACCTTTTAATTCAAGCTTTGAATTTATCAGTTTGCCTGTGTCGTGTATAATTTTATGAGGTGCCTTTATCTTTTCGATAAGCGGAGCAAAGGACGGAAACTCTCTTGCAAGAGCATCTGCTTCTCCTTCATACAGCCATTTGCCAAGCCCGCATTTTCTGTAATCAAGCTGTACTGACAAAACATCTTTTTTGTTTATTATTTCATCAATAACCGTTTGCACCCATATACGGTGGGCAATCTCCACCTGGTAAAAAACTGTTATGGTTTCTCCGACATTCAGTTTGTTCATATGTTTTGCAATCTCTATCGCTGAATTATGAAGCAAACGGTGAGGTTCTTCAATCGCCTTAAAAATCGGAGCAATATCAGGGAAAGCCTTTTCTGCATCTTTTCTCTCCTGTCCATACAGTTTTTTTCCAAAACCGCATTTTTCATGGTCTATTTGTATCCCCAGTTCTTTTATCTTCGGATCAGTCATAAAAGCATTCAGACCGGCCATCCAGTTTAAATGATCAATCTCCCCCCCCTTCATTTCACCAATGACACCCTCGCCTGTAATCATGCTGACGGCGTTTGACACAATTTTGCTTACACCGGTAAAGCTTGTTATACCGATGATCACCAGCATAACAAGAATCATTCCAAAGCCTAAACCTATCTGTTTGCCCACGGTCATTTTCTTAAACATTTTGGATCTCCTTATACATTATTTGTTACGACCTTTTCGCCTCAAATATTTAATCAAAACCCTGATCATGCCGCATTTTCAAGAAGTTCAAGCTCCTCAGCGCTCAGCACCCGATCAATATCCAGCAAAATTTTAACTCCTCCTTGCATCTTTGCCATGCCGAGGATATATTCCGTGTCAAGTTTTGTTCCAAAGTCAGGTGTATCTTCTATATCCTCCCCCTTGATGTTTAATACCTCTGATACAGTATCTACGACTATGCCGATTTGTACTTTTCCAGTGTCAATCAGGATTTCCACAACTACTATACATGTTTTGTCGGTATACTCCGCTTCTTCCATACCAAATTTTTTTCTGAGAGTTATTACCGGGATAACCTTGCCCCGCAGGTTTATCACCCCCTTTACGAACTCAGGAGTCCGGGGCACAGTAGTAATCGGCATTACTCCGATAATCTCCTTGATTTTCAAAATGCTGATTCCATACTCCTCATCGGCAAGCCTGAAAGTAAGATACTTGCCCTCCCTGTTGCCCATTGCCTTTACCGCCTGATCAATTGAGGTTGCTTCAGACATAACTTTTTAATCCTCCCTTTGTTTTTTCTGCGTTAGTTTTAAAATGTTTTGTGATAAAAATGACCTTAAGGATTCATCATCAAGCATGCCCAGCTTTCTTCCAATCTCCTTTCCATCATAAAACAGAATAAATTCAGGAGAACCCAAAATCCCCAGATCATTTAATTGCCGTTGCGTTATAACTTCCTCTTGTAAAAGAAAAACCTTTAGCCGCTTGCTAAAATATTTTAAAAAAACTCTTTCAAGAATCCGTGTTTGCTTATGTCCTGAATCAAAATTAATATAAGCCAGGAGAACCGGTACGGTTTTGCCTGTTGCCATGACTTCAAAATCAAACTCATCTACTCCGATTAAAGTAAACATTTTTTTTAACCTTATAATTAATTCAATCCCAACAAAGAGCTATGAATTTTTTTTAAAATCTTAAAAGTAAGTTGTATCAAAATTTGTGCCATTTTTTTTAAAAAGCTGGTATTTTTTTATATGCTATAATTACAAGTAGTTGTGGTGAGTAATAATGAAGGATAGGTTATCCCCAAGAAAAAAAATGTAACAGTTACATCTGTGTAACATTACATCTGTGTAACATTACTTTGACCTTGTTTTATAACAAGAAGAGTTATTTCAACTCAAAGATTTGCCGATACAGTTAGATAAATGGTGCTAAAATCATGTTTGGTGTGAATAATGCTTGATTTTTCTATTTGGAAAATGTTAGATTTTTTGCCAAGTCACAAAAATAATCCCCAACTCCCATGCTTCAGCGTGTAAACGAGAAAACAACCTGTCAGAAAAAGATTTTCTGCCGTACAATCTAAAGACTTTGTCTTGTTTACACTTTATGATCTTCTTGATAAAAAAATCTGAGTCCCTCCCATGAAATATCAGAACCATTTTATCAGTGTATGATTATTGTCACATCTATCGAAAGGGATAAGAAACAGGGACGAACAAGATGAAAATAAAATTTCAATTTAAAAGCGTAAAAAGCCGTTTGACCTTCTACATGCTTGTTGTGGCATTTTTGCCCCTGCTCATTGCCAGTATGATTGTCTCATATCAGAGAGCCGGCGTGATAAAAGAGATACAAACAGGCAAGCTCTGCGCAATTCGGGATCTCAAAGCATCCCAAATAAATACCTGGATCAAACAAAAAATGGGAGATATCAGAACAATTTCTCATGATTTTGAAATTAGAAATATAGAAAAGATAATCAGCGGGAAAAACAGGGATGATAAAGATGCGGCTGTTTTTGAAAAATCAAGAAAGCTCTTGAACCGCTATCTGAAAAATTATACGGATTACGTTGAAATATTTATAATTAACGCAGATTCCGGGCGGATAGAAATCTCCACAGATAAGCGGCTGGAGGGAGAATACCGATCGAAAAACCTCTATTTTACAGTGCCTTTAAAAACAGGAGATCTGTATATCAAAGGTATCTATTATTCCAGAACCATGAAAAAACCCTTAATGGCTATTTCTGTTCCGATCTTTTCTCTTGCCCATCAAGGTGAACAGATAACAGGCATCCTCGTTGCCTATGTGGATTTGAAACAGTTATTATATCCACTTCTTCTTGATCGGACAGGCATGGGAAAAACCGGAGAGACTCTGATAGTGAATAAGAAATTGCTGGCCTTGAACGCATTGAGATGGCATGAAAATGCGCCTCTTAAACTGAAGATAGAAGCAAAACCTGCCCTGCTGGCCTCTATGGGTAAAACAGGAATTGTTGAGGCAAAGGATTACAGGGGTGTAAAAGTCCTTGCCGCATATACGTATCTTCCGGAAGTCCAATGGGGGTTTGTGGCAAAGCAGAATTTGCATGAGATTTACGCGCCGGTTCGATCTGTTTCCATAAATATTATGATTATTTTTATACTTTTGGCGATTGTCGGCTATCTTCTGATATTATTACTGGCAAAAAATTTTTCCCGTCCGCTCCTTAATATGGGGAAGGCTGTAGACAAAATAGCTAAAGGGGATTTGTCTGTCAGAACTGATGTAACAAGCGCTGATGAGCTTGGTTTTCTATCAGAATCGATTAATACTACGGCCGACTCCATAGTATCTCTGATGACCATCCAAAAGGCAAACTCGGATATTACAGAGATCTTGGCAACCGCCGGTGAATTCGTTTCTATTAGAAAAAACCTGCTGAAAAAGCTTATGGATGTTACCGATTCCAATCTCGGCATTTATCACAGGTTAAACCGGCAAAACAGCATGTTTGAGCATTTTACCTCAATCGGTATAAATTCCGATCTTCTAAAGCCCTTTGATGCGTCTATTAATGAGGGTGAATTCGGCAAGGCCCTGGCAACAAAAAAAATAGTCCGGATAAAGGATATACCTGACGATACGCTTTTCAAGTTTAAAACATTTACAGGCACAATCCTGCCCAAAGAAATTGTCACAATTCCTGTTATCATTGATGGCAAGGTGCCGGTTGTTATATCCCTTGCAAGTATCAACGGGTACTCAAGCGAGAGCCTGGAAATTGTGGATCATGTGTGGCAGGGAATTAACACGGGCATGTCAAACCTGCTTGGTAATGAAGAAACAAAAAGGCTTGGAGATGAGCTGAAAAACAAAAATAAGGAATTGCAGACCCAGGCAGAGGAAATCAGGCAAACAGCAGGGGAACTGGAAGAACAAAATGCTGAACTGGCATTACAAAAAAATAGGGTTGAAGAGGCCAACCGTTTAAAGAGCGAGTTTTTATCCAATATGAGCCATGAGCTTAGAACACCTCTTAATTCGGTTATGGTGTTATCCAGAGTGCTTATAATGCAGGCAAAAGAGAAGCTTTCTGATGAGGAAGCAGGCTATCTTGAAATCATTGAGCGAAATGGCAGGAATCTTCTTGAACTGATCAATGACATCCTTGATCTTTCAAAAATAGAGGCAGGAAAGATGGATATAACCCCAAGACTGTTTTGTGTCGACAGCATAGTTGAGACCATAATGGAAAGGCTGGAACCTGTTGCTGCGGAAAAAAATATTAAAATGATCCAAAATTTTTCTGACGGACTTTTTCAAATTGAAAGCGATGAAACAAGGTTGCACCAGATACTCCAGAACCTGATTTCAAATGCCATCAAGTTTACTGAAAAAGGGAGTGTGACCGTATCCGTCCACTCTGACGAAACAAACATTTATATTGAGGTTGCCGACACAGGTATAGGGATACGAAAAAAAGACCTGCCTCATATTTTTGAAGAATTCAGACAGGTTGACGGTGGCTCGGCCAGAAAATACGAGGGCACTGGGCTTGGTCTTGCTATTGCCGACAGGTCTGCCAAAATGCTTGGCGGAGGCTTGACAGTGGAGAGTATTACAGGAAAGGGTTCGACATTTTCCTTGATCCTGCCGATAAAATGGGATGAGAAGGTTCTGGGAAATGAGGGGGATAATGTGAATGTAGTGCGTGATGGCAGGCAGGAACTCGAATTTGGCAATGACACAAAAAAGCAGCCAAAGGTGCAAGAAGAAAAATTAAAACCACGAATGCCCAAACATGTAAAAACAGTGCTAACAAAGGACAGACCTGTAATTTTGATCGTAGAAGATAATGCCGACAACCTGATTACCATCAAGGCTGTGCTGCAAGATGAATATGATCTACTGGTGGCTGCAGACGGAAAAGAAGGGCTGAGCATGGTACTTGCGAGGCAGCCTGACATTGTCCTTCTGGATATGTCTTTGCCGGGAACAGACGGCTTTACAGTGGTTGAAAAAATAAAAGCAGACGAGCATTGCGCGCATATTCCGGTTATTGCCTTGACCGCAAGAGCCATGAAGGGTGAAAGGGAAAAGATGATGGAGGCCGGATGTGACGATTATATATCCAAGCCGTTTGATCCTGTTAAGATAATCAATAATATCAGAAAATTGTTAAACAGATAGTGCTTATTTAAAAATACAGTCCAATGAATTGGAGAAAACCGTGACGAAATTATTAGCTATTGACGACAAGCATGATAATTTAACCGTACTGTCTGCCCTGTTAAAAAATCTCATCCTGGGCTGTGAAATACTGACTGCTGAATCCGGCGCTGAAGGTCTTGAAAAGGCAAAAAACGAGCTGCCGGATACAATTCTTCTTGATATCAGAATGCCGGGCATGGACGGCTATGAGACCTGTAAAAGGCTTAAAAAAAATGAGGTTACAAAACATATACCTGTCATTATGCTCTCTGCGATCAAAACAGAACCAGTTGACCTTGTTAAAGGGCTTGATTCCGGAGCTGATGCTTATCTTGCCAAACCCATTGACGAACATGTACTGGCTGCACAGGTCAAGACCGTCTTGCGAATCAAAGAGGCGGAAGGTTATCTGCGCGATCAAAAAAAATTACTGGAATACATGGTGCAGGAAAGAACCGGCGAATTGCAGCAAACAAATCTGGAACTAAAAAATGAGGTGAATAAACACAGGGAGACAGAGGAATCGCTGAATGAAAGCGAAGTAAAATACCGTTCCATGATGGAAGCAATGAATGACCCTGTATATATTTGTTCATCTGATTACAGGATTAAATATATGAATCCTGCCATGATTAAAAGGACAGGACGGAATGCGGTTGGTGAGAACTGTTTCAAGGCTGTCCATGATCTTACCGAGCAATGCCCCTGGTGTCTTGATTTTTTTAAAACATCCTCCCATGAACATACTGAACATGACAACATCGTAAGTCCAAAGGATAAGCGTTCTTTTCACGTTACCCAGGCTCCTCTTTTTTACAAAAACGGATCTTTTTTAAAGATGACTATTCTCAGGGATACTACTGATTGGAAAAGAATGGAGGAAAAACTCCGCCAGGCCCAGAAGATGGAGTCCATCGGAACCCTTGCCGGGGGCATTGCCCATGACTTTAATAATATTCTTTTTCCCATTATCGGCTACACGGAAATGACAATTGATATTGTATCCAAAGACAGTGTCGCACAAAAAAACCTTTATGAAATTTTAAAGGCATCAATGCGCGCAAAAGAGCTGATTCAGCAGATACTTACCTTCAGCCGACAGCATGATCAGGAACTAAAACCGTTAATGACCCAGCTTGTGGTAAAAGAAGCACTGAAACTGCTTAGGTCTTCACTGCCCGCCACCATAACAATACGGCAAGATATCAAGAAGAACTGCGGTTATATACTGGCCGATCCCACCAGGATACATCAGATAGTAATGAATCTATGCACCAATGCATTTCACGCCATGGAAGAGAGCGGAGGCACGCTCAAAATCAGCCTGAGTGAAACAGAATTATCGCTGGATGATTTAACTGATCCTGGCATAATGCCAGGGCGATATATTTGTTTGAAAGTAAGCGATACCGGTCATGGAATTGACGAAGAGGTTTTATCCAGAATGTTTGATCCTTACTTTACCACTAAGGAAAGGGGCAAGGGCACGGGGCTGGGGCTTTCCGTGGTGCATGGAATAGTGAAAAGCATGGATGGAGATATCCATGTAGAAAGTGAACCCGGCAAAGGGACTGTTTTTCATATTTATCTGCCCATAATAAAAGAAACCTCTATTCCTGATAAAACTGAAATAAACGAGATCTTACCTGTTGGCAATGAGCATATCCTGCTGGTGGATGATGAAGAAATGATTATTTTCATGGAAAAACAGATGATTGAAAATTTTGGATACCATGTAACGGCACGAACAGGCAGCATAGAGGCTCTGGAGGCATTTAGAGCGCAGCCGGACAAATTTGATCTTGTGATAACCGACATGACCATGCCCAATATGACAGGGGACAGATTCGCCATGGAAGTCATGAAAATACGTCCCGATATTCCTGTTATCATCTGTACCGGATTCAGTGAAAAGATTTCAAAAGAAAAAGCAGATGTTCTGGGGATTAAGGGGCTTTTGCTTAAACCGTTTATAATGAAGGATCTTGCAAAAAAGATTCGTGAGGTGCTGCATACGAACATTTTGCTTTAAGCTTATGGCAAGTATTAAACATAACAACTCTGATTTTAATGTTTTACAAGATTATATTCTTTGATTTTACGATAAATTGTCTGTCTGCTCATCTCCAGAAAACGTGCTGCTTTGGCCTTGTTCCAGTCGGTCATTTTGAGTGCGCTGGAGATTTGTTCCAATTCATTTGTCATTGGTCTATACTCCGAATGGCCAATATCAATATATTCTCTGATTTCAGGTGGCAGGTTTTCAAGGGTTATGATTCGGTCATGACAAAGAATAAAGGCATGTTCTAAAGCATGTTCAAGCTCTCTTACATTTCCAGGCCAAAAATATTGCATAAATGCCGATAATACCTCATCTGAAACTCCGCCCATTGTTTTTTTAAAACGTTTGTTAAACTTGTCACAAAAATGATTAACGAGCAGCGGAATATCCTCAAGCCTTTCTTTAAGAGATGGCATTTTTACCTCCACCACCTTGAGCCGATAAAAAAGGTCTTCTCTGAATTCTCCCAGTCTGACTTTTTCTTTCAGGTTCCTGTTTGTCGCGGCAATAACCCTAACGTCAATCTTTATGGGGTCAGGATCTCCCACACGTTCAAATTCTTTTTCCTGAAGAACTCTAAGAAGTTTCAGCTGTATCCTCGGAGAAATATCTCCGATTTCATCCAGCAGCAAAGTGCCTCCGTCTGCTTTCTGGAACCTGCCCTGTTTGTCTCTGACTGCACCTGTAAATGCGCCTTTAACATGCCCGAAGAGTTCACTTTCAAGCAGGTTTTCAGCAAGAGCACTGCAGTTAACATTTACCAGAGGTCCGCCGGAGCGAGGGCTTATATAGTGCAAAGCCCGCGCCGCAAGTTCTTTGCCCGTTCCGCTCTGTCCTGTTATCAACACTGTTGTATCATATTCCGCCAGATTTTCGAGAAGATCATAGGTCTTTAACATTCTTTCACTCTTGCCGACAAAATTATGGAATTGATATCGTCCTTGTATCTCTTTTTCAAGCTCTGCCACTCTTGTTATATCTCTGACAGCAAGAACTACACCTGTCAATTCGCCATTACGGTTTTTCATGCCGGAGCAGCTCAAAAGCACAACCTGATCAGGCTTTGTATTATGCCGGCATTTGACCCTGTATTCTCTGATATTATCATTTTCTTTTAGATTTTTTTTTAAAACATTCAAACATGATTTACTGCAGGAAAATGGTATTTCGTCAAATTGTTTGCCAATATTGTTAGAAACCGATAACCCGCAAATTTTGTTTACTGCATCATTGGCAGCAATCACTCGCATTTCAATATCTACAGTAATAACGCCGTCCATTAAACTTGTGAATATGGCATCCAGAGTCCGCCTGTAATTTTCTTTTTCGTCCATAAGGGCTTTTGTGTTTAAAGCATGATCAATTACACGCAAAAGGATTTCTTTTCCAACAGGCTTTGTAAGGTAATCAAAAGCGCCCAGCCGAACAGCTTCGGCAGCAGTGTTTATGCAAGGTGCAGCAGTCATCATAATTACAGGAACGTCCGGGCTGATTTTTTTAACATGTTCGAGGATATTGATTCCATGTTTGTCGCTATTCAAAAAAATATCCGAAATTATCAAATCCGGTTCAAGCTCAGAAATAATTTCAACGGCTGAAAAATAATCCATGGCTGATAAAACATCATATCCCCTGCCTGACAGTAAAGCTTTAAAGAAAAGCAAAACACTCTTTTCATCGTCAACAATTAAAATTTTCGATTCCATTTTTTCACCTCAATTCGAGAATATCATGACTGACGGTTTTTCTTTATTACAGGGTAAGCTTTTCCTGCTATACCCGCGGCTTGCCATGGATTTGATTTTTTATCACAGATTACACTTAAATTTGTTGATATACCCTGACCAGCATATTTTATGCCATATATTGAATTTATTCAAAAAAGCTATGTTTTTTAGACTTAAAGAGGTCGCAAGGGTTGATTTCAGTGTAAAAGCCAGGATCTTTAGTTTGCCCATAAATCCGGAATAGTTGTTACTGCAAAATTTATATATAAAGATGACTTTATAATAACCTTTTTGTTTTTTTGACAGTCTGTCAAAAAAACTCCCGGCATATTCAGAAACTGGAAGCTATTTTTTCGACTGCTTTCATGCTTGACATAAAAGCAGTAATTAATTATATAGACCTGCAATATACTATAACAATTTTTTTAAAAATATATTATTGTCAAAATTAACTTTGTTGTAATTTTTGGGTTATAATTTCCGGCAGTAATAATAAAAATTTATTTTTGTGTTTAAGGGAGAAATATTATGAAAGTATTGGTTAGCGACAATCTCGGTGAAATCGGAATCCGCATGTTTCAGGAAGAAGAAGGTATCGAAGTTGACGTAAACGTGGGTCTTGCGCCTGAAGAGCTGGGAAAAATTATAGGAGATTATGATGGCCTGGTTATACGGAGCGCCACCAAAGTAACAAAAGAGCTTCTTGAAAAAGCAGTAAATCTGAAAGTTGTTGGTCGTGCAGGAATAGGGTTGGATAATGTTGATATACCGGCAGCTACAGCAAACGGAGTTGCTGTTATGAATACCCCGGGCGGCAATGTTGTTACAACTGCAGAGCATGCCATTGCAATGATGTTGTCTCTGACCCGTAATATTCCAAGGGGCACAGCTTCATTAAAGGCCGGCAATTGGGATAAAAAAAAGCTGCAGGGACGGGAAGTTTTTAATAAGACATATGGTGTTATCGGTTTTGGTAATATCGGTTCCATAGCAGCGAATCGTGCCAGAGGGTTAAAAATGCGTGTAATTGTATATGACCCTTTTGTTACACCTGAAAGAATTGAGAAAGAGGGTTTTGAGGCAGTTTCCCTTGAAGATTTATATGAGAGAGCTGACTATATTACCGTACATGTCCCTAAATTAAAACAGACAACAGGACTGCTTAACAAGGAAGCTTTTGATAAAATGAAGGAAGGGGTAATGGTTATCAACTGTGCACGCGGCGGGATAGTTGATGAAGAAGCGCTTTGTGATGCAATTAAATCAGGTAAGGTTGCAGGAGCCGCCCTTGATGTTTTTGCAACTGAACCTCCAGGCAAAACACCGCTTCTTGAGCTTGATAATGTTGTAGCAACTCCACATCTCGGAGCATCCACCCGTGAAGCACAGACAAATGTGGCTGTGGCCGTTGCTGACCAGATAATAGATTTTCTCAAAAACGGCACTGTCCGCAACGCTGTAAACATGCCTTCCGTTACAGGGGAACTGCTTGAAAAACTGGACCCATTTCTAAAATTGGGCGACAGCATGGGCTCTCTTCAGTCTCAACTGATAAATAAACCTTTAAAAGAGGTGATTATAGAATTTAATGGCGATTTTCAGGGGTTAGACCTTGCGCCTGTTACAACCTCTATTTTAAAGGGTATTCTTGAGCCTGTTGTTAAAGATGACGTTAATACTATAAATGCTCCGGTTATTGCAAAGGCAAGGGGAATAAAAGTAACAGAGACAAGCAGCCTGGAATCCGAAGATTATATAAATCTGATTACTGTCAGCGCAGTAACAACCGGAAGTACAAGTATTGTGGCGGGAACAATTTTTGGCAAAAATGATCCCAGAGTCGTAAAGATAGATAATTTCAGGGTTGAAATGGCTACATGCGGCCATATAGCTATTATACAGAATCTTGACAAGCCGGGTGCAATAGGAAGTATAGGTTCGGTTATTGGAGAGAGTGGCATAAACATAGAAAAAATGCATGTGGGTCAGGAAAAAGATGGTGAAAGAAATATAATACTTCTTATAACGGATATTCCCATGCCTGATGATGTTGTTGAAAAATTGCGGGCACTTTCTATGGTTAACACCGTTACTGTACTGGAATTATAGGGCTGTTTTTCAAAGGTTTCGATACAAAGCCTGAGCTTTTTTATAAATAGGAGCATGGTGATTAATATGTCTGAAGAAAAAAAAACAAAAGATTTTAAAACAAATGAAGATTACCAGGACAGTCAGCCTTTACCTATAAATTTTTCAACTTTTGTTATTTCTTTAAATGCTTCTGCTCTGGTTAATCTTGGCGTAATGGCAGATCCTGCCAAAGGAGAAAAAACCAAAAATACGGGTTTGGCAAAACAGACCATAGATATTTTAAGTATGCTTGAAGAAAAGACCCGCGGCAATTTAACAAAAGATGAAGAGAATATATTAAAAAATATTCTTTATGACTTAAGGATAAGATATGTCAAAGAGCAGGGAAACTGATAAAATCACCCTGCTGTCACCAGCCAAGATAAACCTTTTTCTGCATGTTGAAGGTAAAAGACCGGACGGGTATCACGACCTGGTTTCCATTATGTGCTGCGTTGGCATTTACGATACAATATCCATTGATTTTAAGGCTGCTCAAACGTCCATAACATGTTCCGTGCCCAATGTTCCGGAAGATGAGACAAACTTTGCTCTTGCCGCGGCTATTGCTTTTTTTAAAGCATATAATAAAAGTCAACCGCTTAAGATTATAATTGACAAGCATATCCCTGTTGCCGCCGGTCTCGGAGGAGGGAGCAGTAATGCTGCTGCCGTTATGTGCGGTTTGAACCAATATTACGGTTTTCCCCTTTCATATAAAAGGCTTATCTCTATGGGAGCTTCTCTTGGTGCGGATATACCTTTTTTTATATATGGAAAACCCGCAGTGGCCAGAGGCATTGGAGAGAAGCTTGAACCTTTTGAAAAGCTTCACCCTTACAAAGTTTTGCTTGTTAATCCCGGTTTTGAAGTATCGACGGCACAGATATTTAAAAAACTGAATTTGGGATTGACAACATGTGAAAAAAAGCTTACATGTTGCTATTCTAAAAGAGAGTCTTTTGACATTATAAATATTCTTTGTAATGATCTGGAAACAGTTACATTAAAGATGTTTCCGGAAATTGCCGCAATAAAAAAAGAACTTTTGAGACTCGGAGCCACAGGGGCTCTAATGACGGGAAGCGGACCAACTGTTTTTGGAATATTTTCCGATTCTTACAAAGCCAAAAAGGCAAAATGCACTATTGAAAAAAATAAAAAATGGAAGCTGTTTCTTACACAAATGATAGTTTAAAAGCGAGTCCATGAGCTTTATCAGTTTTTTTTGGGGCGTCGTCAAGCGGTAAGACACAGGGTTTTGGGTCCTGCATTCGGAGGTTCGAATCCTCCCGCCCCAGCCAGATATTTTTTTTACACTTTATTATTATTTTATAAATGGCAGAGGTTATGAGCGATTTTGCAATCTTTACAGGTAATGCTAATCCTGTTTTAACAAAAAAAATTTGTGATTATCTGAATATATCAGTAGGCGGAGCCAAGGTAACCACATTTAGTGACGGTGAAATACAAATTGAGATTAACGAAAATGTCAGGTTAAAAGATATTTTCGTTGTGCAGTCAACCTGCATGCCGGTTAATGACAATCTTGTTGAGCTGCTTTTAATGATAGATGCATTTAAACGTGCTTCAGCGCGCAGGATAACGGCGGTTCTCCCCTACTATGGATATTCCAGGCAGGATAAAAAAGTTGCGCCCCGCGTTCCCATAAGTTCTAAACTGGTGGCAGACATGTTAACGGCTGCCGGAGCAAACAGGATTATCACCATGGATTTGCATGCTGGTCAGATTCAGGGCTTTTTTAATATACCTGTGGACAACCTTTTTGCTGCTCCAGTTATTATTGATTATATCAAGAAGGCTTTTACCAAAGAAATTGTTGTAGTGTCACCGGATGCAGGTGGAGCTGAGAGGGCAAGGGCATTTGCAAAAAGGATAAAAGCTGATCTTGCTATCATAGATAAACGAAGACCTTCCCCCAATGAATCTAAAGTCATGGCGGTTATAGGAAATGTTAAAGGCAAGACAGCCATGCTTCTTGATGATATGGCTGATACGGCAGGAACATTAACAGGAGCTGCTTCGGCATTAATTGCCAACGGCGCAAAAGAAGTCCATGCCTGCTGTTCACATGCCGTACTTTCCGGCGCTGCAGTGGATAGAATAAAAGAGTCATGCTTAAAAAGCCTTATTGTAACGGATACTATTCCATTGGGCAGCAAGGCTGCGGCCTGTGATAAAATTAAAGTGCTGTCTATTGCCGAGTTGGTGGGTGAGGCGATACTGCGTTCACACAGCGGAGATTCCGTTACTTCTCTGTTTGTATAAAAAAATATATATTAGGAGGAAAATCCTTGGAGTTAGTTGAACTTAAAACCAATATCAGAACAGGCACCGGTAAAGGCTGTGCAAGGGCGCTCAGGCGCGAAGGAAAAATACCGGCAATTTTATACGGACCTGATTCAGAGTCCTTATTACTTTCCCTGCTTGTAAGTGATTTTGAACAGGTGATAAAGGAAAAAAGGTCAAGCCAGGTGCTGTTAAATCTTGTTATTCAAAATGGTGATGCTTATACAAAAGCTGCTATTATTAAGGAAATACAGTCAGAGCCTATCACAAATAATTTGCGCCACATTGATTTTTATGAAATTGCCATGGACCGCAAAATTATGGTTAAAGTTCCCGTGGTTACTACAGGAAAATCAATAGGTGTGGAACTGGGCGGAACATTGCAGATGGTGAGAAGGGAGCTTGAGGTTCTATGTCTGCCAATGGAAATTCCTGAAGCAATTGAGATAGATGTTACAGAGTTTGATATAGGTGACTCATTCCATGTAAAAGATATCCCCCTTGAAGGTAATATTGAAATCCAGGCAGATGTAAATTTTACCGTTGTTACCATACTCAGCCCGAAGAAAGAAGAGGTTGTTGAAGAGATAGAAGAAGAGGGTGAAGAGGTTGCAGAAGGAGAAGAGACTCCGGAAGCAGAATCCGAATAATACCATTTTAATTCAGGTTAAGCTAAAGCTGGTGTTAGATTTGAATGAATGTAGATAAAAACAGGCTACGATTAATAATAGGTCTTGGCAACCCGGGTAAAAAATATAGATGTACTCGTCATAATGCAGGTTTTATGGTTCTTGATAATCTTGCCAGGATTTATGAAATTTCTGTAAAAAACAAAAAATTTAATACGGTTTTCGGGCGGGGTAAAATAGAGGGCATCAATGTTATTCTTGCAAAGCCCATGTTATTTATGAACAACAGCGGGCATCCTGCAAGGATGCTTGCTGAATATTTTAATATTTTAAGTGAGGATATGGTTGTTATTCATGACGATATTGACCTTGCTTTAGAAAGAGTGAAAATTAAATTGAAAGGAGGAGATGGGGGGCACAACGGCGTAAAATCTTTAATAAAAAGTTTTGGAGGAGGAAATTTTTCCCGTCTTCGCATTGGAATCGGCAGGCCTGAAGAAATTAGAGCAGGCGTTGTTAACCATGTGCTTGGAAATTTTTCAGAAGATGAAAACAGGGTTCTTGATGGTATATTAACAAGAGCAGCCAAAGCGGTTGCTGCAGTTATGCGCGATGGGATAAGTGTGGCAATGAACAATTTTAATTAGCAAGTTAATCTAAATTTAAATGGAGGAGAGTATGGAATCTATTATTGGAAGCCTTCCGCTTATATGTGCTTTAGTGGGCGTGGCTGGTGTTATTTTCTCAATGATTACAGCCGTGGCAGTTAAGTCCGCACCATCCGGCGATGCAAAAATGAATGAGATTGCGGATGCAATTAAAGCAGGCGCAATTGCTTATTTAAACCGTCAGCTTAAGAGCATGGGTGCAGCAGGTATAGTAGTCGCTATAATTATTTATTTTGCCCCGGGTTACGGAATGTGGGCGACAGTCGGTTTTATTATAGGCGCAGTTGCTTCTTATTATGCAGGTTATATCGGCATGCGCATTTCTGTTATTGCAAATGTTAGAACAGCAGAAGCATGCAAACATGGTCTTAATGCAGGTTTAAGGCTTGCTTTTAAAGGCGGCACCGTAACAGGGATGCTGGTTGCAAGTCTTGCCCTTACCTCGTGCTCAGGGTTTTATGCACTACTGACAGCCCAGGGCGTTGATTCCCATGACATTTCTATTGCAATGATTGCGTTAGGTTTTGGAGGAAGTCTGATCTCTATTTTTGCGCGTCTTGGCGGCGGTATCTTTACAAAGGGCGCTGACGTTGGAGCCGATCTTGTCGGGAAGGTTGAAGCCGGAATTCCTGAAGATGATCCAAGAAACCCTGCTACCATAGCAGATAATGTTGGTGATAATGTTGGCGACTGTGCAGGAATGGCTGCCGACCTTTTTGAGACCTATGCTGTCACTACAGTTGCGGCAATGGTTCTCGCTACTCTTATGTTTAAAGATAATCAGGCAACGGTTATTTATCCCCTGGTTCTCGGAGCAATTTCCATTGTTGCTTCAGCAATCGCAAGCTATTTTGTAAGGCTTAAAGAAGGCTCCGATTATATTATGGGAGCTCTTTATAAAGGTATGTTCGGAGCCGCTATTTTAGCTGCCATAGCTTTTTATCCCGCAACCACACAACTGATGGGCGGGCTTGAATATTCTGCAATAAATCTCTACTATTCCTGCCTTGTGGGCTTAGTGCTTACAGTTGTAATAGTTATAATTACAGAGTACTATACAGGCACATACGGTCCTGTTAAGGGGATTGCGGAAGCATCCACAACAGGTCACGGAACAAATATGATAGCCGGTCTTGCAGTGAGCATGCAGTCAACAGCGCTTCCGGTTCTTGCAATATGCGTCGCAATATTAGTAGCCAGCAATCTCGCTGGTTTGTATGGCATAGCAGTTGCGGCAGTATCCATGCTTTCCATGACAGGTATGGTTATCGCTATTGATGCTTACGGCCCGATTACAGATAATGCCGGCGGTATTGCAGAGATGGCTGATATGGATGAAAGTGTAAGAGCTGTAACCGATCCGCTTGATGCAGTGGGCAACACAACCAAGGCTGTTACAAAGGGTTATGCAATAGGAAGCGCAGCTCTTGCGGCTCTGGTTCTTTTCTCTGCTTATACACAGGAATTTGAACATATCGGCAGAAAACTGGAATTTAACCTTTCAGACGTTAATGTTCTCATAGGACTCTTTTTAGGCGGACTCCTTCCCTATCTTTTCGCTTCTTTTGCAATGAAGGCCGTTGGAAAAGCAGGGCATGCCGTTGTTAAAGAGGTTAGGCGCCAGTTTGCTGAAATCCCGGGAATAATGGAAGGAACAGCAAAACCTGATTATGCAGCATGTGTTGATATTGTAACAAAGTTTGCTCTGTCAGAAATGATAGTCCCGGCGCTTCTCCCTGTTCTTACACCTGTGGTAGTAGGGTTTGTTTTAGGGCCAGTTGCACTTGGCGGTCTTTTAATAGGAAGTATTGTAACAGGTATTTTTCTTGGTGTTTCAATGACAACCGGCGGAGCTGCATGGGACAATGCTAAAAAATATATTGAAGACGGATATCACGGCGGCAAGGGCAGTGAGGCTCATAAGGCTGCGGTTACCGGCGACACTGTAGGCGATCCTTATAAGGATACTGCAGGCCCGGCAATTAACCCCATGATTAAAATTCTTAATGTTGTTGCACTTCTGCTTGTGCCTTTTATCTAATATCAGGCATAGAAAAAGCTATAATTAAAAAAAGGATCAGCAAGGTATTATTTTGCTGATCCTTTTTTAATTGACTCCAGGTTTTAATTGACTCCAGGTTTTAATTGATTCCAGGATAAAAGTGTGTTATACAATATATAAATCATAATTAAACAGAAATTTTAAATAAATTTTAACCATACATTAAGATGGTGTAAATATGAATGGAAAAACCCAAAGAGTTGATTCGCAGCCAACAAAAATTAAAAACAAGGAATTTAAAGTAGGAGATCTGGCAGTCTATCCTGCCCATGGTGTTGGTCGAATAGAGGCCATAGAGAATAAAGTGATTAACGGTGAAAATCATGACTTTTATATTATGAAGGTTATGGAAAACAGTATGGTTATAATGATCCCTACCATGAATGTTGATTCAGTCGGGCTCAGAGATGTTATTGGTGAAGATGAAGTTGATATGGTTTATGATGTAATGAAGCAGGATACTGATCTGGCAACTGCAAACCAGACCTGGAATAGGCGTTACAGGGAATATATGGAAAAGATTAAAACAGGTTCTCTTTTAGATGTTGCTGAAGTATTCAGAGACCTTTCCTTATTGAAATTGACAAAAGACTTGTCATTTGGTGAACGCAAACTTTATGATACAGCTCAACTTCTTCTTGTTAGTGAACTTTCCACAGCTAAAAAGACCGATGAAGATACAATATTATCAGAGATCGAAGCAATTTTTATTAATATCAGTCCTGATAACGAGGTGATTACCGCACACTGATGCCTGATACAGGTTTTTTTTCCTTTAATGCCAAAGAGATTAATTCACGCCAGAGGCTTGATCTGGTAATCGCTTCCAGATTGCCAGGATGCTCAAGATCTTATGCATCCTTGCTGATTCAAGACAAAAAAATACTTGTTAAGGGAAAAGTAAAGAAACCTGGATACAGGGTAAAGCCCGGTGATGAAATTTCAGGCATAATACCTGAACCTGAAACTATAAAAGCCGAACCTGAGCCTCTTCATCTTCAAATCCTTTATGAAGATAAACATCTTATAGTTATAGACAAAAAGGCCGGGGTCGTGGTACATCCTGCACCTGGTCATACTTCAGGGACTATTGTAAACGGAATCCTCTATCATTGCCCTGATATTGCTGCCATAGGCGGTAAAATAAGGCCGGGTATTGTTCACAGGCTTGACAAGGATACCTCCGGCACAATGGTTATTGCCAAAAATTCCGAATCTCACAACAGTCTTGTTGAGCAATTCAAATCCAGAAATATAAAAAAAGAATACCTCGCTCTTGTTTACGGAAGTATGGACAGGGGCTCCGGGTTTATAAAATTGCCCATAGGCAGGCATCCTGTTAACAGAAAAAAAATGTCAACATTCAGCAAAAGGGGAAGGTATGCAGAAACCTCCTGGCGTACAAAGGAAGAGTTTAAAGATGCATCTCTTTTAAAAGTAAAAATAAAAACAGGTCGTACTCACCAGATTCGGGTTCACTTATCGGCCATAAATCATCCATTGATCGGCGAATCTGTATACTGTTCGGGCAAGGAGTTTAAAAAAGTATCAGGTCCTGTGGCCGGAGTACTTAAAAATGTTAAGAGGCAGATGCTGCATTCGCACAGTCTTGCCTTTATTCATCCTGCAACAGGTAGTGAAATGGTATTTGTATCTAAACTGCCCGATGATATGGAGAAAATTATAGACCGGTTAAGAGCGGTTGACGGTTAACCTTTCCACAAATTCAGGCTATAAATTATATTTTTTCAACTTTCTATATACCGTGCTGGCGTTGACTCCCAACATCATGGCGGCAATTTGACGGTCTCCCTCTGCTTTATCCATTGCTTTTTTAATATGTTTTTTTTCAACATCGGCAAGAGTCGGGAAATCTGATTCCGGATTAACTTCATCCATATCATCCACTTTATCAAATTGAAATTTTTCCAGGTTGACAGCAGAGGATGGTTCTAAAATTTTATCTTTTGCCATGAGAATGGATGAGGCAATTATATTTTCCAGTTCTCTGACATTTCCTGGAAAGTTATATTGCAAAAGCTGATTTTTAAATTTTTTGGACAACGAATTGATTTTTTTATTATTTATTGTCGCATACTTTTTTATAAAATGTTTTGACAGAGGGAGTATGTCTTTTCTTCTGCTTCTAAGGGGCGGAATATTAATATGGTACATATTCAATCTGTAGAACAGGTCGGCACGAAATTTACCGTTTTTTATCTCATCGTTTATATCCTTATTAGTTGCAGATATGAACCTTACATCAAAATTTCTGGCCTTGGGGCTTCCAAGGCGGTACAGTTCTTTTTCCTGTATTACCCTCAATAGTTTGCTCTGAAGAGGAAGCTCCAGTTCCGTTATTTCGTCCAGAAAAAGGGTGCCGCCGTCCGCTTCTTCAAAAAAACCGCTTTTGTCGCTCACAGCGTTTGTATATGCTCCTTTTGTATGCCCGAAAAATTCCGATTCAAACAGACCACCGGTGAAAGCTCCCATATTAACAGCCAAAAATGTTGAATCAGATCTTGAACTTAAGAAGTGAATAATACGTGCAAGCACCTCCTTCCCGGTTCCTGATTCACCGGAAATTACAACGCTGTAATCGCTTAAAGCCACAGCTTCAGCCTGATGAAAAACAAGGGCCATGGATTCATCTTCAGCTACCATGCTATTAAAAGCATAAGGGCGGTGCAAGTTTGAAAATGACTGTTTTGTTTCAAAAAGAGAGAGTCCGCGCTTCAGGTTGTATCTTTCAAGTGCACGATCAACAATAATTGTTAGTTTTTCAATGGTAATGGGTTTTACAATATAGTCGTATGCTCCATATTTTATGGCTTGAACAGCTGAAGACGCCTCGTCTATACCGGTTAGAACAACACATTCAGTTTCAGGAAATTCTTCCTTTATTTCCTGAAGCAACTCCAGCCCGTTTTTATCGGGCATTATCAGGTCAAGCAATACCAGGGAAAAACGGTGTTTTTCTAAAAGGCTTAAAACACGTCTGCTGTCTGAAACAAGAGCTGGCTCGGGCATTCCGGAGCTAACCATAGTGGCCTTCATGCTCAATAAAATGCCAGGTTCATCATCAACGATTAAGATTGATGTATTATTTTCAGGTATTGATTCCATTTCAAAGCTCATTACACAGAAATAATTTTTTTAACTTTGTGGAGAAATTCTTTGAGGTTATAAGGCTTATAAAATATATCATTAAAACCCAACTTTCTAACATCTTGTAATTTTTGATGATTGGGGTAACCTGTTGTAATTATAACTTTAGCTCCTGACAGCTTCACATCTGCTTTTATGGCGCGACATACTTCAAGACCGTCCATGTCAGGCATGAAAATGTCGAGTATCATAAGGTCAGGGTTGTTGGCGCCCATTTTTATGCATGCTTCTACTCCATTGGATGCTTGATCTACATTATAGGAGGCATCTCTTGTCAGAGCATCTGTAAGGATCTCCCTGATTGAAGAATCATCATCCACTATGAGAATTTTAGCCTTTTTTTCTTTTATTATTGTAGAAAAATCTATTGTAAAAGTTGTGCCTTTATCATCTGTTGTAAATGTTATGTTTCCGTCATGGGCTTTAACCAGGCTGTATGCAACAGACAGCCCCAGCCCTGTTCCTCCTTCAGTCTGCTTGTCTGTAACAAACGGTTCAAAAAGTTTGTGGGAAATTTCAGGATTAATGCCTCGCCCGTTGTCTGAAATCGAAACAAATATTTTTCCCTTTGCCTTATTGTACCCGCTTATGATTTTAATTTTACCTTGTTCTTTTTTGATTGCCTGTATTGCATTGATTAAAATGTTTAATATTATATGTTCCAGGCTTCTAAGATTTCCGTTCATTAAAGGAATGTTTTTATCCAGAGCAAGCTCCAGTTCAACATTTGATTTTTCAACAGTGGCTTTGGCAAGGCGAAGCGCATTTTCAACTGCTTTATTAAGCTGAATAGATTTTTTGTCTGCAGCATCGGACTGTTTTGAAAAATCTTTTAACTCAGCAACTATTCTTGAAATGCGGTTTGATGCCATATCTGTATCAGAAAGCATCTGCATTAAATTTTTATCGAGAAAATCGTATGTGAGTCCTCCATATTTTTCCATTTTATTTTTTGCTGCATGATTTGCAATAACAGGCTTAAAATCCAGCCATAATTTTTTAAACAAAGGGATATTATAAATAATCAGGCTTACAGGGTTGTTTATTTCATGGGCTACACCTGCCACGAGTGTTCCAAGGGATTCCATCTTTTGTGCCTGACGGAGCTGCTCCTGGCTTTTTTGAAGTTTTTTTTCTGATTTGAGGTTCTGTCGGGCAAGATTTTTTTCAGTGGTATCTCTGAAAAGCCAAAAAATATTTTTGCAGGTATTATTCTGGACGAGTTCGGCAGTAATATCAAAGAATCTATTTTTGAAACTAAACTCCAGGGTATCAATTTTTTTTCCCTGAAGAATTCTGGTGCCAAGACTTTTCCATTTCTTTGAAAAAGCAGGGCACAACAAATCTATCCAATAAGAAAGACTTGTACCTGCTATATTTTCGGGCGTATCGCCCATAAGATCGGCGAAGCTCTTATTTGTTTCAATTATGGTATTGGAAGTATCAGTTATGGTAATTCCGTCTTCCCATGATTGAATAAAAAGCTTATAAATTTCAAGTGCCGGCAAAGAAGTGTCGGATTGCTGTTTTTTTTCCATTACCCTGTTCACCATTTTTAAAAGAAGCTATCTATTTATTATTTTATCTTTTTTTTATAAATACAGGAAGATGGAGCAAGCTGTCAAGGCAACTCTAAAATTTTTATCAAATTTTTTTAATTTTTATTACAGAGGGCGGTTGTTGTCAGGAAATGAGCTGCTCATAAAAAAAGGATTCCATTTGTTGATGCATGGAATCCTTTTTATGGATTCCCGCCTCCGCGGGAATGACGACTTTTTACGAGTGCATCATTATTAATAAAGGTAAAAAGAGTATCAAATCATGTGCGACGAACTTTAGCCTATGCGCAATTTTGTTTTTATAATTGCAATACCCGCAATCCCGCTGAAAAAAAGCATAAAAGCAGGAGGAACGGGAATCGGGTTGGATATGGCCGTTTCATTAAAAGCAGTGCCTGCTACCATCCAGCCTTCGACTGCCTTTTCTGACGAAAAATCCAGGGTAAGGACAAAGCCATCACTAAATTCCGCCATAGCAGAATTGCCTGTTGCTTCAAGTAAAATTTCCACGCCTATGTTATAAGAATCATCTACATTCCGAGCAATATCCATTAATGGAACTGAGAAACAACCTGCTCCTGTAAAAGCAACATTATCTATGGTGGTGTTGCTTTCATCAGCATCACCCCAAAGTTTAATTGTAAACCTGCTGCTCCCATCAGCTACGTCATAAAAACCGTCATAAAAAACATTAACATAGACCTTATCAAGGTCAACAGCATCGCTGAAGCTGAATGAATCATAAAGCGCTCCTGATGCCCAGCTTGGGGAACAACCGTGCCATACATTTTCGAAGCCCGTAGAATCTGAGCTGTCACGCCTTACCGTAAGCTTGATGTTACCAGTGTTAACATTGGCGTATGCATAAGCCACATTATTTGTATATAAAGAGCCTCTTGTCTCATCATAAACATCATACAGCCAGTCATCCCATTTTTGCTGTGTCCATCCGGCTTTTCCCACATTGGTTTTAACGTATCCGGTTTGTGGGTCAAGAGGATCGGGTGCAACGCCTGCATTGCCCTCATATACTGATACAAATAAGAAAAAAAACAGCATGGAAAATAATATTGTTATCTTTTTTTTAAAATTCATAATTCCTTCTGTAAATATATTATATGCATAAAAAATATCATTTTTTAAAAATTATTTTATGACTTTTCTTCTTATGCCGAGAAGCCCTAAAAAACCACTGGCAAAAAGAAAGGCTGTTGCAGGGATGGGAACGGGGGATATGGTTACTATCTGGTTCCCATCTGTCCAGGTTTCGGTTATTATTGTAGGAAGTTTTGCATTATTATTATAATAACCATATAAGTAAGTTCTCTCATGTAATATATCTATTGCAAAATCAGTATTATTCGAACTCATGGTAAGCAGTAATCCGTCATTTAGTTTATTCCAATCTGGTTCGTCATAATCATCAAATCCAAAAAGACCTCTTACATATTCATAACCATCATTATCGTTATCGTCTATTAAAGTATCAATATACCAATAGTCGCCTTCATGAGGTTGAGCAGCATCTAACCCAAACCCGCCAGCAGAAGTGGAAATTTCTCCATTAACAAAAAAATCACTTCTGAAGTCAGGCGGTGTTCCGGGGTCCTCTTTTCCAACCGGCCAGGAAAAAATATCAGAAGAATCAGGAGAAAAAAATGTGAATTCAAAGCCGCAGATCTCAATATCTGAACTATTAACCCCATCAATATAAACTGTTACACTATTAGCTGAAGCATTCGTACTAATTATGCTAAAAATAAAAACTAAAAATACCAATATTGTTTTTTTCATTGTTGTGCCCTTCCTTTTTTAATAAGTTGTTATTTTATTCTAAGACATTTAACATCGCGGCTATCGATGTATTCATCTCCATTACAATCAAACCAGCATGGAAGATTTGGAGCACCAATTTTTTGCTTTAAGTATCTAATATCACGAGAGTCGACATAACCATCTGTATTAGCATCTCCACGCTGGAATATCTTAATCTCCCCAAAGGTCACTGTAGCATCGAGAAGTTGCGCAGGCTCACTTGTGTCAACAAAATTCGCAAAATTTCCTGCTGGCCCGCTTTTCCCGAGAGCAAGAGAAATGTCAAAGCCATTGGGGGGTATGGAATTTTCAAGACGGTTAAACAGGATTTTTCCAAGCAAAACACGATTTCCGCTTACACCTTCACCTGGCTTTTCAGGATCAAGCTTGCCGAGTACAAAAATAACTTCACCTGGAGTAGTTGTCTCAGGGCTGTTATAATTTTCATTCCCAAGATACCATACATCGTTGTTTCTTTCCGCACTAACTAATGTTAACGCTGAATCGCCATAGCCAACTTTTACCCCGGCGCTTCTTAACTCAGTAGAATCTGTGATATCTGCATAGATATACAAAACAAGGTCACTTTCCGTGTATGCACCCTCGCAATATACGTTGACCCCGGCAAATGCAGACGATGAAATAAAACCGGCCATCATAAACAGATACACCATGACTAACATATAACATTTTTTTAATTTTTCTTTCATTAATCACCTCCTTTGGTTATAGATATTTATTAATACTAAAAAACATTCTTTAATTATAATTGATGGTTTCGTAAAAAGTCGAATTTCGCTTCTGCTTGTCATTCCCATGAAAATGGGAATCCAGTTTTCCTTAAATCCTCTCTATATTTTTCGGATATTAGATTTTGTTTGCCTTTAACGGCAGCCTTACCTGATATCAACATTTATAACCGGTGCGCCTACCTGCCCTGGCGGATTGATGCTAAAATCTACAATATTACTCCACTCACTTTTATTTTCTTCGAGATCGTAACAAATAACAGCCAGATAATACTCTTGATTTCCATTAACTGGTAATGGAGGCATATAAAAGTTATAAGTTACTATCCAGAATTCAGAAGGACCATCAGGCCATGGATAAACCTTCATGCCCTGGGGAAGATTTATCTGGGGGAAAGGATTTTGGGGGGCGATCGCTTCATCAAAGGCAACAAGATCAATCACTACATCATAGTTTTCAGCTGAAAGAGGAGGCTCGGGTAAATTTTCCTCATATACCCCATAGAAAATTTTCCAGCCTTTTAAATCCGTATCACCCCTGGACTGGTGCCATGTTAAAGTAACATAATCAGCATGTGCAAAAGCTGTTATCAAAAAAAGAAAAAACATACTTGCAAGAATATAAAACGTCTTTTTTTTCATTATTATTCCTCGTTTATTTATTATTTAATTTTTATAAAATTATGTTCAGCTTTATGAAGATGTGTTGCCAAAGCACGCTGCAAATATTCTGATATCAAATTTTTCTATTCTTAAATTTTTATCGAAATCACAATCTGTCCGGTAATCAGCCAAGCCCTTGCCGGAGTTGAATGAAGCTGCAAACAGAGCCAGATCCAATCCGTCAACGCTGTTATTTGTATCAAGATCAGCATGAACATAGTCAATACATTCAGGGTCGATTTTTTGAAAAAGAAGGTCTTCCACTTCATCTTCGTCATAAACCGATACAATAGTAATTTCTGATGAAAAATTATTTTCAGTAATTACGGTTAAACGGAAAGTATATGTTCCTTCTTCTTCAGGGGTAAACATTGCCACAGATTCATGGGCGTTTATGATATCAACTGTTTTATTAAGCGCTTCCCACTTATAAGACAGAATACCGGAAGAAGATTGCGAACCGGTTCCGTCAAGAATTGCCATGGAACCCAGAGGCACTCTTGTAGGTGTCCCGGCATTGGCAGCAACAAAATTATTTATATCTTCCACAACATCAACTTTCATATATCGAACCGGACTTTTATTTAAATCCGTGTCATTCACTCTATCTGATACATGTAGCCTGAAATAATAGGCTCCGGCTTTGTCGGGTGTGAAAGAAGGATAGTCACTGCTGGGATCTGACAAATTTACCACCGCATCTTTGGGATATGAAAAACATTCCCAGAAAAATTTTAAGGATGATGTGTCATCGAAAAAGAGATCATAACTTCCGCTCCCGTCTAATATGACTTCTCCTGACTGTATATCAGTAACCTGATCATCTCCAGGGTCTGCAAATGGCACCGTATCCGAAGAGCAGTCATAGGTAATAAAGTCTGGATAAAAAGTTTCAGACCATTGTGAGGGCAAACCGGGTACACCATGGCTGTCAAATGCTGTAACCTGAAATTCGAACAAACTGTTGTCTGTAGGAAAATACTGAAAAATATAGTTTAAATCCTTACCGTTTTGAGAAGGGACACCTGTAAAATAAACAGGATTCCCCTGGTCAATTTTTACAAACACCTCATAATAATAAAACTTGCCATCATTGGCCGGAGTGCCATTTAATACAACCCCCCTGAAATCGGTGTAATCAGCCCATGCAAAGGGTTGTAATACTAATATTGTACTTAAAATTAAAAAAAAACCGTGTAATGATTTCCACTGCTTGTTTTCTGTTTTTTTTTGCATAAAATATTTCCTCCTAAAAATTTAGACTTTAAAACCTGGCAAAGTATATGCAGCAAAAGGAGCAGCAATAAATATGCCAATTAATTTTTTTACTTTAACTATTTGTTATTATAGAATTTTTTACAGAACACTAAGGCGTAACACTATAAAGTGAAGGTTTTTTTTGCAAAATAAAAAAGCAAATTTTAACTTTGCAAAAAAAACAGCCGTGTATGATTTTTTTGTGAAGGGAATTTCATTCGTAACTTGCAGGTGAGCAATTTTTTACATTTAAAATTGACGGTCTCGTAAAAAGTCGGACAATTCTTTTTGTTGTCATTCCAGCGCAGGCGGGAATCCAGTTATTTCAGCATGTTCTGGGTGCCGGCTCGAGTCCGGCATGACGGATTTTGACTTTTTACGACGCCATCAAAATTGGCTCATTTGATAAAATGTTTCATTCCGGCTCCATACTTCGTATAAATAGAGTCAGCAAGTTTGCTTAATTGTTTTTGTAATATTGAGGGCTTAGGAAGAACAGTCGGAAAAATTAACTTGAACTGCTCCATTCGGAAAGGTTTAAAGTGCAGAGTTGTTTCCAGAGAGATTATTTCACCCGGAGTAAAATTGTCGCCCAGAAAATATTTTTTTTCAAGACCATTGATATCCATGCTCTTCAAAAATCTCATAATAGTAAGCAGATCATGGTTTTTTTCGAATTTCTTTGCATTGTGGTTTACTGCCCTGCATTCTTCTTGCAGATCTTCGTAGGCTCTTTTATACTCATCGCTGCAAATATACAGTCTGCGATAAGATTCAAGAAACAGTTTTTTAAATTTTGCATGGGTTGTGAAGCCGTGAACCTTTATAAGACTCAGGCTTTTGCGATATTCAGGGCATTTTGCAAAAAACGTATCTTTCAACCCTGACATACTAACAAACTGATCTATAAATTCAGGTTCTTTAAGTAAATCGTACATACGGGCTGCGCACATGTAGGATTTTTCCTGCAGTTGCCTGACATTCTCCGCCAATTTATTTACATATCTGAACTGCTCTTCAAGCAGCCTGCGTTTATACAGATATTCCCGCACTACTTCTTCTCTGACCTCTTGGGTCAGGGCTGAAAAAATATCATCCTGCATTTATTGTTCCTTAAAAAAAGGCAATAAGAAACTTTTGAAAGACATTCCTTTTCGCCTTCTTTAAATCAAAGGCTAAAACTTAATTCCTTAATGCTGTACCAGCATTGTGGAAGGATCCATAAAGAGTATCGGTTTGTCCGAAACTGTAAGCCCGCCTTTTAGAGGCTTTACATGTATCTCTTTGCCTCTGGGCTGAAGCTCAACAACAACTTCAAAAAAATCATCAATATTATTAAGAGGTGCAGGCATATAGTCTCGTTCCGGTTCTTCGTGTCTGTGTGTTTTAACTGCGAACCAGATGCATATTGAATGTTTTTTGGCAAAGTTTTTTAATTCCGTAAAAGTTTCATGCATGGATTCATTAAAGGGAAACCCGTCAATAATAATCATCTGAGGAATGAATATATTCTGTTCAATAAGATCTGTTAGTCTTTCTTCAAGAATCGGAACGCTAAAGCTTTCAACTTTAAAAGTCATTATGAACCTGTGGGGCATAATAGCTTCCCAGGTAGTTTTTGCCTGTTTTTCATCAAATGGCCCGGCAAGGTTTTGAAAAACCTCTTTATACCATAGGCAGACCTTGCTGACAGGCTCACCAAGACTGATATGAAGAACCTTTCTGTTTTTTGTTAAAAAACTTAATGCAAGCTGTACAAGAAGAGAGGTCTTGCCAACCCCTGCTCTGGCAAGCACAGCGCCAAAACCGCCATTATTCAAGATTGTACTTGTTTCATCATATCCTATGGGCTCTAATGGATTACGAAATATGAGCTCGCTATTGAACATATTTATATTCCTTTCATTCTGTTTTTTATTAACTTTTTTTGGCCAGGTTTTCAGCAATTGCCGCCGGGACTTTTTTGTAGGCATTAAACTCCATTGTAAATTGAGCCTTCCCCTGGGTGGCGGATCGCAGCACTGTTGAAAAACCAAACATATCCGCAAGTGGAACATCTGCTTCGATTACACAGGCAACTCCTTCATCCTGGGCACCCGCTATAACTCCCCTGCGCTGGCTCAGCAGGCCTATGACTGCGCCCTGGAATTCCACCGGCGTTTCAGCGACCACTTTCATTACAGGCTCCATAATAGCAGGCCTTGCCCTTAAATATGCTTCCTTAAAAGCTCCCTTTGCAGCGGTTGTAAATGCCATTTCCGAAGAATCCACCGAGTGGGATGCCCCGTCATTTATTACAACCCTGATCCCTGTAACAGGAAACTCCATTTTTGGACCCTTTGCCATGGAACCCTTGAAACCTTTTTCACATGCAGGGATATACTGTGTTGGTATTTTGCCGCCTGTTATTTTGTTTTCAAATTCAAATTCCTCATCCATAGAAGGCTCAATATATCCTGCAATCCTGCCGAATTGTCCTGCGCCGCCTGTCTGTTTTTTATGTGTATAATTAAATTCGGCTTTTTTTGTAATCGTTTCTCTGTATGCAACCCGGGGTGTGCCCGTTTCAACTTCCGCACTGTACTCCCTGCGCATCCTCTCCACATATACCTCAAGGTGAAGCTCGCCCATGCCGGAAATTATTGTATCTCCCGTCTCTTCACTCACATATGTTTTAAAGGTGGGATCTTCCTTGGCAAACCTGCCGAGAGCCTTTGACATATTAATTTCAGCCTTGGTGTCTTTGGGAAAAATCGCAAGTGATATTACAGGCTCAGGCACATACATGGATGTCATGGTAAGCATTGTATTGCCGGATACAAATGTATCACCCGAGATGCAATCGATTCCGAAAATAGCTCCTATGTATCCGGCGCGAATCTCTTTCATTTCTTCCATCTGATTGGCATGCATGCGGACAAGTCTGCCGACTTTGACTTTCTTTCCTGTCCTCACGTTTATCATTTCTGAAGCCTTCATCATGCTGCCCTGATAAACTCTTATATAGGTAAGCTGTCCATACTTGCCGTCTTCAAGTTTAAACGCAAGGGCAACAAGAAATTTTTCGGGGTCCGAGACAAGGGGAACCAGCTTTTCTTCATTATCCATATCAAGGGCATAATTTTCAATATCCGATGGACACGGGAGATAATATGAAACAGCATCAAGGAGCGGCTGAACCCCCTTGTTTTTATATGCAGAACCTATAAAAACAGGTGTTAATTTTCGTTCTAGAGAACCCTGTCTTATTGCACTGGCAAGAACTTCCTGAGTAACTTTATCTTCGAAAGCGGCTTCCATTAATTCATCTGAAAACATGGAGGCTGCATCTATGAGTTCCTCTCTCTTCTCCATGGCTTCTGCTGCATATTTTTCCGGGATATCTTCAATGCGGATATCTTCACCGCTGGAGCCATCAAAATAAACGGCTTTCATGGCAACAAGGTCAATTATCCCGTCAAACCCCGCTTCAAGACCTATGGGCATCTGCATGGCAACTGCGTTATGCCCGAGTTTTTCCCTGAGCTGCTGCACCACTCTAAAGGGGTTTGCTCCGCTTCTGTCACACTTGTTTACAAAAGCTATGCATGGAACCTTATATCTATGCATCTGCTGATCAACGGTTATGGATTGTGACTGCACACCGCCGACAGCACACAGCACAAGGATGGCTCCGTCAAGAACTCTGAGGGAACGTTCAACCTCAATTGTGAAATCAACATGACCCGGAGTATCTATTATATTAATTTCATGACCGCGCCATTCACTATAGGTTGCAGCGGAAGTTATGGTAATGCCGCGTTCTTTTTCAAGCTCCATAAAATCCATTGTGGCGCCTATTCCGTCTTTACCTTTAACATCATGGATTGCATGTATTCGTTTGGTATAAAAAAGAATCCTTTCAGTAAGCGTGGTTTTGCCCGCATCAATATGCGCACTTATACCAATATTCCGGACTCTGTTAATATCGTATGTCATAACTTTTTCCTTAAGTTCCAATTAAAATTTTTTTACATAGTGAATCGTTTTCACTTATTATTAATATGAAAATCGATTTGTAAAGATTATTTTTCAAAAAATGTAATATTATATTTGTATCATATCTAAAGATTGGGTATGGAAGTTACTTGTACCTATTTTATAATCTATTTTAAAAATTTATCAACGCATATTTTGGACAGGCGCTAATTAGTATTTAAGCCAGGCGCTTAAATAAGCAATTTCTGTTCAAATGCTGTTTAAAAAGGGAATTTATTAATGATAGTAGACGGAAAACAGATTCGTCCCATATGGATGGACAAAAAAACAAAAATAATAAATATAATCGATCAGAGACTTTTGCCCCATGAATTTGTAATTGAAAGTCTCTTGACAGTTGACGATACCATAAGGGCAATAAAAGATATGTATGTGAGAGGGGCTCCTCTTATCGGTGTAACCGGAGCGTTTGGCGTGTATCTCGCAGTTTTAAATTTAAAAGACAAAGCTTTGGACGATAATTGCCTGATTGGGGAATGCATGAGATTGAAATCAGCAAGACCCACGGCAGTAAACCTTGTATGGGGCGTGGACAGGGTAATGTCCAAGGTTTTAAAAAAAAGAAATCTCGAAGATAGAGTTAAGGCAGCTTTAATGGAGGCTGAAATAATTGCCGAAGAAGAAGCGGAAAACTCTAAAAAAATAGGTGAATATGGTTTTGCAATTATAAAAAAAATCAGCAGCGAAAAAAAAGGTAAAACAGTTAATATCCTTACTCACTGTAATGCAGGCTGGCTGGCCTGCATAGAATATGGCACGGCAACCGCTCCTGTTTATACGGCATTTGATAATAATATAGATGTGCATGTGTGGGTTGATGAAACACGGCCTCTTAACCAGGGAGCAAGGCTGACAGCCTGGGAACTCGGGAAACACGGAGTAAAACATACTGTAATAACCGACAATACCGGGGGACATTTAATGCAGCACGGCATGGTTGATATTGTCATTGTCGGCACCGATAGAACCACATATACGGGAGATGTGGCAAATAAGATAGGTACATATCTTAAAGCGCTTGCAGCAAAGGATAATAATGTCCCGTTTTATGTGGCTCTTCCCTCAAGCACCTTTGACTGGAAACTAAGAAACGGGGTTGATGAAATACCCATTGAAAAACGTGACCCGGATGAGATTAAATATGTACAGGGCCTTGAGGGGAAAACAATAAAAAATGTTCTGATTACTCCCAAAGACAGCCCTGCCGCAAACTTTGCCTTTGATATAACACCCGCAAGACTTGTAACCGGTTTTATAACGGAAAGGGGTATCTGCAAAGCCGGCGAAGAAGATATAAAGAGGCTGTTTCCAAACCCTGTTTTGAAAGGTTTCAGATTATAGGCTGGTAATATATCGTTAATTCTGGTAAATTGTTGTATAAGTTGCTATTCAAATAATTTTTTTCACATTTAAACCGGCAGGGGAAAAATGAAAAAAATATACACAGCACTCTGTTTTCTGGTTTTCTGGTTTCATCTTCTAACCGCTCTTAACACACGAGCAAATGATGTTACCATGAAAATCGGGGTCCTGGCAAAAAGGGGGCATGAGCAATGCCTTATGATGTGGACGCCCACAGCAGAGTATCTGTCGGAAAGAATTTCCGGCAGGCAGTTTATAATAATACCACTTGATTATAACCAGATCATAGATTCCGTTAAAAATAAAGAGGTTGACTTTATTTTGACAAATTCATCCTCTTATGTGGAGCTTGAATTCCTGTGTGGGGCTAACAGGATTGCCACATTAAAGAATGAGTGCCTTGGCGGTGTATGCAAAACATACAGTGGAGTTATTTTTTGTAAAGCAGACAAAACCGAAATGCAAAGCTTAAGGGAGCTTAAGGGTAAAAAATTTATGGGTGTTTCCAGCTTCTCTTTTGGAGGCTGGCTTATGGCATGGCGGGAAATGAAAGCAGAAGGTATTGATCCTTTTACTGATTTTAAGGAGCTTAAATTCGGCGGCACACAGGATGCGGTTGTTTATGCTGTTCGGGACGGCATAGTTGATGCCGGCACAGTAAGGAGTGATACCCTTGAGAGGATGGACTCAGAAGGAAAGATTAATATAGAAAATTTTTATGTGTTTAACTCCCATATCAGAGAAGATTCAGAGCTGCCCTTTCTTCGTTCAACACGCGAATATCCTGAATGGCCCTTTGCAAAGGTTAAACATGTTCCCTGTGAACTTGCTGAAAAGGTTGCAGCCGCTCTCGTTGAAATGCCGTCTGAGTCTGCTGCTGCATCTGCTGGAAAATGTTATGGCTGGACAATTCCTCAGAACTATCAGAGCGTGCGTGAATGTTTAAAAGAGCTGCGCGTTGGTCCGTATAAGGATTATGGCAAGGTAACTGTTAGAAAGACTCTGCAGACTTATGGTTACTGGATAGCATCTGCAATAATTCTGCTGCTTATAATGGCTGTATCCATAATTAATATTTTTAATCTGAATCGAAGAATTAAGGCTTCTCATATTAAACTGGAATCAGAGCTTGATGAACGGAAAAGGCTGGAAAAGCTACAAAGAGAAAGTGAGCTTAAATTTAAAGCCCTTTATAACCATACATTTCAGTTAATGGGTTTGATATCGCCTGACGGTATAATGCTGAGCGCCAACAAACCGGCAATGGCAGCAGGAGGAGTTAAAGAGTCTGATGTTTTTGGAAAATTATACTGGGAGACGCGCTGGTTTTCACATTCTGATGAGGTGAAAAAAAAGGTGCATGACAGCGTAAAAAAGGCAGCATCAGGAGAGTTTGTGCGCTTCGAGACTAAAATATTACGCACGGACAAAACATTACAGGATATGGACTATTCTATCAAGCCGGTTGAAGATGACTCAGGAAATGTTTTTGTGCTGCTCACAGAGGGCCGTGATATAAGCAACCGAAAAAGAATGGAAGCAGAATTAATAGAAGCAAAGGAGAAAGCTGAGGCGGGAACCAATGCAAAAGATGAATTTCTCGCCAACATGAGCCATGAAGTCCGCACCCCCATGAATGGAATTATTGCGGCATCCGAGCTTTTATTAAACGAAGATCTGTCTGACAAGGCTAAACATTATCTGCGCATCATAACTACTTCGGCGTATTCCCTTCTTGAAATCATCAACGATATTCTGGATGTATCAAAGATAGAAGCAGGAAAGTTTGATCTGGAAATACGTGATTTTAAACTTGAAGATGTCCTGGACAAGCTCGTAAATATGTTTTTCCCAAGGACATCGAAAAAACTTATTGAATTACTTGTGGATATTGATCCTGCAACTCCCAGAGAGATTAGAGGCGATGAGCTGCGTCTGTATCAAATTCTTATTAATCTGGTAAGCAATGCCGTTAAATTTACAGAAAAAGGCGGTATAATTCTTGTGGGCGCAAAAGAGCTTGAAGATGAATCAATAGAATCAGGTCAGGTAAAACTCCAGTTTTTTGTTAAAGACACAGGCATAGGAATTGCGCCTGAAAATATTGAAAAAATTTTTGAGCCTTTTAGTCAGGCTGATGCATCAACAACACGAAATTATGGCGGAACAGGCCTGGGGCTTTACATTTGCAAACAGCTTGTGGAGATGCTGGGGGGTGAAATTTGGGTGGAAAGCGAAGTAGGGAAAGGGAGTACTTTTAATTTTACAGCTATTTTTCAAAAGTCGCCGGGAAAAACAAAGCGGAAATTTATACCTCCCCATGAGCTTCAGGGTTTGAATGTTTTAGTGGTTGATGATTGTAAAGACAGCCGAAGTATAATGAAAAAAATGCTTGAGTCATTTGGCTTTAAAGTAGAAACCATATCTTCGGCTGAAGCTTCTTTGCAAAGATTAAAAGAAGACGAAACCAGAGAAAACCCCATAGAACTTGTTATGATGGACTGGCTTATGCCTGAGTTGGACGGCATAGAAGCCTCCAGTATCATAAGGGATGATTTAAAGCTGAATGTTCCCATAATTATGATGACGGCTTTTGGGAGTGAAACCCAGATAGTCTATGCTGAAAAAGTGGGTATAAACGGGTTTTTAACCAAGCCGATATGTCAGTCGACCCTTTTTGATGCAATCATGGATGCCTTTGGGAAAAAAAGGGCTAAAAGTTTGAAGATGAAAAAGCATATTACAACCAAGGCTTCTATTCACAAGAAGCGCCTCAAAGGGTTCAGGGTGCTTGTGGTTGAAGATAATATTACCAATCAGGAGATTGCTCTGGCAATTCTGGAAGGAGCCGGGCTTGTTGTAAAGATAGCCAATAACGGCAAAGAGGCTGTGGCTGCTGTGCATGAATCTCAATTTGACGCGCTGCTTATGGATATACAGATGCCTGTTATGGATGGATATGAAGCCACGAGGCAGATAAGAAAGGATGCCAAATTAAAAGATATTCCAATAATTGCCATGACAGCCCATGCCATGAAGGGAGATGAAGAAAAATGTCTGAAAGCCGGCATGAACGGCTACATTTCCAAACCCGTCAGTCAGGACATGTTGTTCAGTGCCTTGTGGAAAGAGCTTAAAAACAGAAAAAAACCTGATTTAAGCGGAACAAAAACAAAAGTATTAGACAGAGGATCTGATAAAAATATTTTAGAAACAGGGCAGGGGATACTTCCACCAGACCTTCCAGGAATCAACATCAAAAAGGCACTTAACGAACTTCAATTGGAGGTCGTTGTTTTTAAACGTATTCTTGCTGGATTTTTAAAAAATAATCATGACACAATGGAAAAAATAAAAGATGCGTTCAATGGAAAGGAACACGACAGGCTTTTGCGCCTGGCGCATAATATTAAAGGAAGCTCCGCCAATATAGGAGCCATGGAGCTGTCTGCAGCAGCTAAGGCGTTAGAAGATGAAGGCAGGGAAGAAAAACCGGAAGAAATTATATCTGAATTAATAGACAACCTTGAAGCAGCTTTAAATCAGGTTCTGGAATCGCTGAAAATTCTTGGTGAAAAACCTGAAATTGTGTCCTTTAAAAAGACAGATGTGGATAACGCGAAGCTTAAGCCGATTTTAATAAAGCTTGGCAATGCCTTAAAATCTGCTGATCCTGAAAAGATAAATAAAGAGATAAAAGCTGTTAAAGATCAGCTTTATACCCCAGATGTTATTGACCTTGAAACCCATATAAATAATTATGATTATGATGAGGCTTTGGAAATACTTGATAAAATAATTTTTTAAAAGACTTGCAAGGCGATCGCTCATGGAAACAAAAAAATCTCTAATTTTGATTGTTGATGATAATTCAACAAATATAGATCTGCTGGTAGGCAGTTTAAAGGGCGACTACAGGCTCGGCATAGCAAAAAATGGCTTTAAGGCTATCGATTATGCACTAAAATATCTCCCCGATCTGATTCTTTTGGATGTAATGATGCCTGAGATGAACGGGTATGAGGTATGTAAACGCTTAAAGGATGATTCCAGCACAAAAAATATTCCGATTATTTTTATCACAGCTCTAACAGAAACAGCCCATAAAACCAAAGGATTTGAAGTTGGCGGCGTGGATTATATTACAAAACCCTTTCATTCAGATGAAGTAAAAGCAAGAGTAAAAACACATATTTCTCTTAAAAAGATGAGAGAAACATTAAAAAATCAGAATGTGGTTTTGGAAGAAATGGTAAAGGAAAAAACAGCCGAGATTCAACAGATGCTTTCAGCTACTATTCAAACCATGGCTATAATGGTTGATGTCAGAGATCCATATACCGCAGGCCATCAGCGCCGCGTGGCTCAACTTTCATGCGCAATAGCTGAAAAGCTTTTTCTTTCAGAAGATATTATACATACAATTAAGATTGCAGGTATTCTTCACGATATAGGGAAAATACGTATACCTACATCCATAATTAACAGACCTGGGGAACTGCTTGATGTTGAATTTAAAATGATCAAAATTCATCCAAAAGTCGGCTATGATATTTTGAAAAATATCCCCTCTCCCTGGCCCTTTGCAAAAGCAGTGCTGCAGCATCACGAAAAATTAGACGGTTCAGGTTATCCGGCCGGATTAAAAGATAATGAAATTATGCTGGAAGCAAAGATACTGACCGTTGCGGACGTGGCTGAGGCAACCAGTTCCTACAGACCTTACAGACCAGCGTTTGATATAGACTATGCTCTTGAAGAACTTTTGAAAAGTAAAGATAAATTATATTACGGAAAAGCAGTTGATGCCTGCATAGAGCTTTTTAAAAAGGATAATTTCAAGTTTGACTAAAATTGTTTTTACATGTTTATTTTTGTAAAATAAAAAACAGAGGCATTTATGTGTAAAAAACCAACATATGAGGAACTTGAACAAAGGATAAAAAAATTAAAAGAGGGGGCTTTATGTGAAAACAGAATTAAGGAAGAGCTGAAAGAAAACAGGGAGAAATACCGCTCAATTCTTGAAAATATCGAAGAGGGATACTTTGAAACCGATATAAAAGGTAATATAATCTTTTTTAATAATGCGTTGTGCAGTGTCCTGGGATATCCTTCTGAGGGAATAATGGGACTAAACAACAGGCTTTATTATGGCCCTGAAGCGGCTAAAAAAATGTATAAAATTTTTAACCGGGTTTTTAAAACAGGGAAAACTTTAAGAATAGCCGACTATGAAATTATCAAAAAAGACGGGAAGAAAATGATTCTCGATTTTGTCGTTTGCATGATAAAGGATCATGAGGGGAAACCTGCCGGGTTTTGTGGTATTGTAAAGGATATCATTGCCCGCAAACAATATGAAGAAGAACTCGCTTATCTCGCTTACCATGACCCGCTCACAGACCTGTTTAACAGAAAAGCGCTTTTCGAGCATATGGAAGAATCTTTGATTTATGCAAAACGTTATAATGGTAAAAGGGTGATTTTATACCTTGACCTGGATAAGTTTAAACAGGTTAATGATACCTGGGGCCATGAAACAGGGGATAAGCTTTTAAAAATGGTCTCCAACAGGTTGAGAGATACATTAAGAAAGACTGATTACATCAGCAGAATTGGCGGTGATGAATTTATTATACTCCTTACCAACCCAACAGATATTTATCCTGACATGGTTGCAGAAAAAATTCTTGAAGACCTGTCAAGACCTTATAATATCGAAAAATATAGAATTGATTTTATAACTCCAAGCATAGGTATCAGCGTTTTTCCAAAGGATGGTGAAGATGTTAAAACTCTTATTAATTGTGCTGATCAAGCCATGTACAAGGCTAAAGAAAAAAGAAATTACTATACGCATTACTCTGATGATATTTAGCAGGCTGCCTGTTTTTTCATAAAAACCCCGACCCATAAGAACGGGGTTTTTATTTTTTGCGTGGAGTTCTGCTTTTCATCAACCGGTTTTTCCCATTTCAGATATTCGCCTGTTTATTTCATCAAGTGCATTTTTCAGATAATCCGCTTCATTTTTCAGTGAATCTAAAGAGTCCCCCCTGTTTGTAATATTATTCTGTTCATATACGGGCTGGTTCCATGCAGAAACCTGGCGTCGACCAAAACCCATGCCTCCACGGCGGAACCCCATACCTCTGCCATAATTATATCCTGCCCCCGGGGCATTATATCCCGGCCTGCAATATCCCATTGCTCTGCCGGTCATCGACCCGACTCCCATGGGACCGGTTCCATCAAATCCAGGCATAATAAACACCTCCTCTATTATTTTAAAAATTTTTAAGGTTAACTATCTTCTTCCGCGTCCCTGGCCTGTGCCGCGCCCTTGGCCTGTGCCTCTTCCCTGACCTGTTCCGCGTCCCTGGCCTGTTCCGCGTCCCTGGCCTGTACCTTGCCTGCCTGTATTTTTGTCAGGCACGCTGCAGTTACCTTTGCCTCTTCCTGTCTTTGGACCCTGTCCTTCAGGTCCTGTTCCGTCACCTCTTGGCATATTAAATCACCTCCTTTTTATATATTGATTTATCTTCCACGACCATGTCCTCGACCTCTTCCACGCCTGTGTCTCTGTTTACCTCTCATTTCATATACCCCGCCCTCAATTCTCAAAATTTTAGCCGTAACCAGCGCTTGAGAAACTATATTGCGCGCTTCTCCAAGAATTCTGCCATAGGTCTGACGGGATACCTCCATAATGCCTGCTGCCGTTTCCTGATCAAGACCTTCAAAATCGCTTAGTCTTATGGCTTCAAGCCCTTCTATTGAAAGTGTAATTTCACCTGTTTGATACACCCCTTCCGGAACAAATGAACTGATAGAAGGAAATCCTGAAACAAATCTTGTTTTTTTAGGTCTCGGCATTATTAAACTCCATGATATGAGCATTTACCTATAAAATAATTCTTAATAAACAGGATGTCAAGGTTTATTTTAATCATATGACCAAAACTTTAATGGATCGGGCAGTGTTCTAAATTTGTTGCTGGATGGAAATTTAATGTGGAAAAAACTGGACAGATATAGCTGTTATAGTTATTCTATAATTGAAGATGCAGGTATGATATTATTGTTGTGTTATTGGTGAAATATCGTATTTTGAGTTTTGCAACATGGCCTTTTTTGTTCTACAACGGGACGATTGATAAAACGCTATTATACATAATTTTGTTAAAAAAATGTGCTATTAAATTTTAATCAAACTATTAGAGGCGGTCATATGGACAAAATTATAGTTCAAGGGGGCAATTCCCTTAAGGGTGAAGTGAGTATAAGCGGAGCTAAAAATGCAGCTCTCCCCATACTGGTCTCATCACTTTTAACTGATGGGTGGAATACGTACAAAAATGTGCCTGATTTAAAAGACGTTCAGAGCATTAAAGAGCTTCTTGTTAATCTGGGCGCAAAAATTGAGACAAACGGAGATACTGTAAGGATAGATTCAAGCGGCCTTTTTAATCACGAAGCGCCATATGAACTTGTAAGAAAAATGCGCGCCTCAATACTGGTTTTAGGACCTCTTGTGGCACGGCTCAAAAAAGCAAGGGTTTCCCTGCCTGGAGGGTGCGCCATAGGAGCAAGGCCCATAAACCTGCATCTTAAGGGTCTCGCCAGACTGGGAGCATCAATTAAACTGGAGCACGGTTATGTTAACGCTGCTGCTGATCGTTTAAAAGGAAATGAAATATATTTTGATATGGTTTCGGTTACAGGCACCGAAAATATCATGATGGCGGCTGTTATGGCAAAAGGTACAACAGTGTTGAGGAATGCTGCACGGGAGCCTGAAATAACAGCCCTTGCAGATGTTTTAAATAAAATGGGCGCTGATATTAAGGGCGCCGGAACTTCCACGCTGACCATTAACGGCGTCTCTTCCCTGAATCCTGTTACAGTTTCAATAATTCCGGACAGAATTGAAGCAGGAACTTTTATGATTGCATCGGCTTTGACACGCGGGGATGTTAAAATTTTAAATTGTAATCCCCTGCACCTTGGTTCATCCATTCACATGACAAAACTCGCAGGAGCAAAAATAACCGGTGGAGAAAATTATATCCATGTTAAAGGCTCGGATACAATATCAAGTGTTGATGTAAAAACCATGCCTTATCCAGGTTTTCCCACGGATATGCAGGCTCAGTTCATGGTGCTTATGAGTGTTGCAGGAGGGCTTTCGATTATATCCGAAACCATATTTGAAAACCGTTTTATACATGTCAGCGAACTCAAACGAATGGGGGCTGATATAATAATATCCGGTAACAACACCGCAATTATAAAAGGGGTGGCCTCTTTGTCAGGAGCGCCTGTGATGGCCTCTGATTTAAGAGCCAGCGCCTCTTTGATTTTAGCAGGCCTTGTTGCAGAAGGCACAACCGAAATCAGCAGAGTCTATCATCTGGATCGCGGATATGAAAATATAGAAGAAAAGTTTGCTCGCCTGGGAGCTGTTATATCAAGGGTTAAAGCAAAGTAAAGCAGGGGCGTATTTGCAACGCCCCCTTAGCTTAAAACGGTATATCATCATCTTTGCCGGATTCAGCATCCGTAGGTATCTGTGGTTCAGGAACTCCAGGCTCTGAGGGTGTATCTGTTTCAATGGATCCCTTTGGACCGAGCATCTTCATTTCAGATGCAATAATATCAGTGGAATACCTTGTTATACCGTCTTTTTCCCATGAACTTGTCTGCAGCCTTCCTTCAATATATACCTGTTTGCCTTTAGAAAGATACTCTCCACATATTTCAGCAAGTCTTCCAAATGCAACTATGCGGTGCCACTCAGTTTTGTCCTTTCTATCACCTGTTGTTTTATCTTTCCAGGTTTCAGTTGTGGCTATGCTGAATCTTGCCACAGCAAGACCTCCCTGTGTATAACTGACCTCAGGATCTCTGCCAAGATTGCCGATTAAAGTTGCTTTATTAAGACTGGCCATATTGTACCTCCATATTATTTTTTATAAAATTTTAAATTTGCTCAAAATTTTCCCGCCAATAGGCTTTTTAACTGAAAGAGCGCCATGGGGACAAATTTCAACGCAGCAGTAACATCTTATGCATTTATCGTAATTAAAAAATATTTTTTTGTGATTTGATGTAATCGCCTTTGCAGGACAGTATTGTACACATTCGCCGCACAACTTACATATGGGATTATCCGCAACAGGCTTTTGAATAATATACTTTCTCATAAATTTATTGAGAGGCTTTGATCTGAAGGACAGCGGTCCCAGTTCAGGAAATTTAAACCCGTCAACTACGTCATAGTCTCCCTTTATATATATGCCTTCATTCATCAGCCCAAGTTTTTTTGCCTGTTCGTTGGTGGGAAGCATGTCAGGATTAATCCCAAGGAGGCTGCATATGGCATAATCAGCGGCAAAAGCATTTTGGCTGCCAACAAGAACACCAATATGACGCGGCAAACCGCTCTTTCCTGGCCCCTGTCCTTCCATTGCAAGAATTCCGTCAACAAGTGTTATTGAAGGATTAATGGCATTATGGATCTGTACAAGAAGCCTTGCAAACATTTCTCTGTTCATTCCGGTTCTAAAATGCCATTCAGGTTTTTTTAATCCCACAATACATCCGAATAGATTTTTAACGCCCAGTGTAAGAAGCATCTGGGAATGGGTTTTGAGTTTGGCAATATTAATTACAACATCCGCATCAACCACATCCCTTGCAATATCAATTTCTCCGAATGGTTCTCCAATGTCAAGTTTCGTTGTTTCTTTGAACTCTTTAAAAATAACGTCAAGACCTTCAAGACTTTTTTTAAAACCTCCTTTTTTGATAACCCTTTCAAAAGTACCCGTTGCAGGGCTGTCGGAAATTTGAGGACGACCGCCTTTCATCAGGACATATTCAGCAACTGCTTTTACAACAAGCGGATGGGTTGTTATGGCTTTTTCAGGTTCGGATGCTAAAAGAAGATTGGGTTTGATAATAACCCTGGAATCTTTTTTAATTAAATTTTTTCCTATTGATTCAATAATATCAAATACAACAGGCCTGAGAGATTCATAATCATACTCAGCCTTTTTTAAAATCACTTTAGTCATTTTTTTCAACAGCTCTGGGGCAGTTAACATTCCAAAAAATAAATCTCATGGTGTCACAGCCGATGCTCTCCTTATCCTCCTTGAAGTTACGCCGTTTTTAGGACAATCCTGTTCAAATACGCAGCAGTCACATTGGGGACCGACAGGCTTGCACCTCTCCTGCCCAAAAGCTACAAGGATTGAATTAATCTTTTTCCAGTATTTTATGGGTAATGTTTTTTGTAAAGCCTTTTCTGTGGACTCAGGATTTTTAGTCTTTACAAAACCCCATATATTCATTATGCGATGAACATGTGTGTCAACACATATGGCAGGTTTGTCAAATGCCGCAGTTAAAACAAGGTTGGCTGTTTTACGCCCCACCCCGGGCAGTTTCAACAGTTCCTCAAGTTCATCCGGCACCTTGTAGCCATAGGGTTTCAGAGATTCCGGCAATCTGTAAAGATAGTCTGCTTTATTATTAAAAAATCCAACCGGTTTTATCAATTCACGTATTTTTTCCTTGCTCAACCCTGCAAGCGCATGTATATCAGGAGTTTCATTAAAAAGTCTGCGGGAAGCCATGGAAGTAACTTCATCTCTGGTTCTCGCTGAAAGGATTGTGGAAACCAGAATTTTGAAAGGATTACGGGTTTGTACTGCTATAAGATCAACAATTGGCGTGCGGTAAGCTGCGACTTCCTTTTCAAGAGCCAATATAAAAAGTTCAAGTTTCATTGTCATGTTTTGCTATTTGTTTTTGTAAAATCTCAGGATTAACCTTTTAAATATACTTGCAATATCAATTTTTATATTATAATTATTTATAAAAAAAAGCCAAAAAAATGGGAAATATCAATATGACAACTCCGGACGAAAATAATAATTATGAAAACATCTCTGTAAGATTGCTTAACTTAATTCTTGATATGCCTGTTAATGAACAGTTGAAGCTTTTAAATATGCTTGATAAAGCCGAATACTCCGGTTCAAGAAAGCATAAAAGAAAGCAGCTTCTGTTACCGGTCAACCTTGCCACCGAGAAAATTTCTTCAAATGATTTTATTAAAGATATAAGTAATGGAGGAGTATTCATTGAAACAGGCATATCTTTTTCCATAGGTGAAGAGTTGTCTCTCATATTCAAGCTTCCCAATAATAATAAGTTTATCAAAGCAACAGGCATGATTGTAAGAACAAACGAACATGGTATAGGTGTTAAATTTAAAAGGCTTACAAAATAAAAAGTATTTAAAAACAGTATATGCTATATTTTTTTCACCTGGTTCTCTTACTTGGCGCCTAAAAGTTCCAGTAGCCTGTCAAGATCCTTGTCGCTGAAAAAATTGATTTCAATCTTTCCAGTGCCCCCCTTTTTTTTTATTTTAACCTTTGTTCCGTAATGGCGTGAAAGACCATCTTCCACATCTGAAAAATATTGAAAATTTGAGTTTTGCTTTTCAGATTTTTCAGGTTTTTTCTTTTTCATCCTTTTAATCAGGGCTTCAGTTTCTCTTACAGAAAGCCCTTTTGACATAACCGCTTTCCATGCGACATTAAGCTGAATGATTCCCTCAGCTCCCAGCAAAGCCCTGGCATGTCCCATACTTAGACTTCCGTCAATAATAGTTGCCTTTATATGAGCAGGAAGATTTCGCAGCCTTAAAAAATTTGTTATGGAAGGCCTGCTTTTTCCAAGGCGCTGTGCAAGTTTATCCTGGGTAAAGCCGAATTTGGACATAAGATGATTATAAGCGTCAGCAATTTCCATTGGATTAAGTTCTTCCCTCTGAATATTTTCAATAATCGAGATTTCAAGAAGACTATCATCCGAAATTTCTTTAACTATAACAGGCACATGCTTTAATCCGGCAATTTTGGCAGCCCTGAGCCTTCTTTCACCGGCCACAAGTTCATAACCTGTTTCATCCTTTCTTACCAGGAGCGGCTGTATAATACCCTGGGCCTTGATTGAAAGACTTAGTTCTTCTAAATCTTCATGGGAAAATTTTATGCGAGGCTGGTATTTATTAGGCTGGATAAGTTCAATATCGCACTGAAAATATTCCTTTTGACCAGATTTAACGGAATCAATATCAGGAAAAAGAGCTTCAATGCCTTTTCCCAAAGCTATTTTTTTTCCCTTTTTTTCCTTTTTTTTCTCCATTTTTTAATAAACCTTTGCCCTGCTGGCCTTATTTAGTTTTTTTTAAAATTTCTCTTGCAAGATTAAAATAGCCCTTGGCACCCGATGAAGCCGCATCATACAGTAATATCGGTTTTCCAAAACTCGGTGCTTCACCGAGTTTTACATTTCTCGGAATAATAGTTTCAAAGACCATATTTTTAAAATGTTTTTTAGCATTTTCAGCGGCCTGATGGGAAAGGTTTGTTCTGTTGTCAAACATGGTGAGAAGTATGCCCATAATTGCAAGCTGCTCATTAAGCTTTTGCTTTATAAGCTTTACTGTCTGCAAAAGCTGGCTAAGCCCTTCAAGGGCATAAAATTCACATTGAAGGGGTATAAGCAAAGAATCTGAAGCCGTAAGAGCGTTTACAGTTAAAAGACTCAGGGAGGGTGGACAGTCTATAATAATATATTCAAAGGAGTCTTTAAGCTCTTCGAGAAATTTTTTTAAAAAGGTTTCCCGCTCAGGGCTGGATATCATTTCCACTTCAAAACCGATAAGCTCTAAACGTGAAGGGATAATTTTAAGGGTATCTATTTCAGTGCTTAAAATAAGGCTCTTTGCATCTGCTTCGCCAATGAGCCCATGATATAAGGTTTTTTTTATGGCATTTTTATCAATACCGATTCCTGTAGTGGCATTACCCTGGGGATCAGAATCAACAAGAAGTGTGTTTTTTTCGGAAACAGCGAGAGCTGCGGCTAAGTTAATTGCCGTGGTTGTTTTTCCGACTCCGCCTTTTTGATTAGTTATACATATAATTTGTGTCATGATTGCCATGTTTACTAACATAAAATTTGATGTTTGAAAAGAACAGAAAAGTGTGAGATTATATAAATAAAAAAAAGCCGTTCACTGCCCGGAATTAAAAGTTAAAAACTGGAAATTGGAAATTGGGAAGAACAGTAAAAAAAAATAAAACCTGTTTAAAGATATTTTTCACCTGCTTTCTTATAATAGCACTCATTGCTCCGGTATTCATTGCTCCGGGCAAGGTATTTTGTGTCACCGCAAAGCAGGAAGAGGATATGTCCCGTGAATTTTTAAGGTATATTTTCAGCAATGCCAAACTGATTAAAGATCCTGTAATTGTTGATTATGTAAATAAAATAGGGCACAAAATAGTAGACGCTGTCCCGCCCCAGCCTTTTAAATATCATTTTTACGTAATTGAAGACGAAGGCTATAATGCTTTTGCAAGCCCTGCGGGTCATATATTCATAAACAGCGGTCTTCTCGCTGTAATGGAAAATGAAGAGCAGCTTGCAGGAATTTTAGCCCATGAGACAGCTCATGTTGTATGCCGCCATATTTCTCAAAGAATTGAACGAGCAAAAAAAATGGATATTATAACCCTGGCGGGGATTGCAGCGGGCATTTTTCTTGGTTTAGGAGGGTCTGGTACTTCGGCAAGCGCTTTAACTGTTGGAACAATGGCCGCCAATCAATCAGTTTCCCTTGCTTACAGCCGGGAAAATGAAAGACAGGCTGATCAGATAGGCTTGAGATATCTTCTTAAAGCAGGATACGATGGTTCGGGCATGATACCTGTATTAGAAAAAATACGGAGCAAACAGTGGTTCGGATCTGATGAGATACCCACATATATGACAACACATCCCGGAACAAAGGACCGTATTTCTTATATTGACACATGGCTTGCAAACAAAAATAACAGACCTGAAAAAAAAATTAAAATAGATCCATACGAATTTCAATTGGTTAATACTAAAATTATCGCTGCTTATGGAAATATTGATCTTTCTTTAAAAAAATATAAAGCAAAAATAATTGAATCCCAGGATAGCCTTTTATCACATTACGGGTACGGGCTTAGTCTTGCAAGAGCAGGGCAGTTTGAAAAAGCAGCCGCACAGATAAAGCTGGTTTTGAAAAAAAAGGCTTTTGATCCATATATCTTAAAAGATCTTGGTAAAATTTATTTTCTTGACGGAAAGTATAATACAGCTTTAAATACCCTGGAAAATGCCTTGAGCATGCTTCAAGATGACCCTGATTGCCTTTTTTATTTTGGAAGAGCTCAGCTTGAAGCAGAAAAATATAAAGATGCTGCCAAAACATTTAAAATAATAGAAAAAAAATATCCGGATTATGATATCAGGACTTTTTATTACCTGGGAGAAAGTTATGGAAAACAGGGTATTACAGGCGATGCACATTATTATCTTGGATTTTTTTACTATAAAAAAAAGGATTTAAACAATGCTTTTTTTCACTTAACCAGGGCATCTGAACATATAACGGATCCTGATATAAAGGATAAAATTGCAACAATAATCAAAAAAATAAAAAAAATACGGCGAACCATGGAAAGAAGAAAATAAAAGATAAGGAGTCCGAATGAAGCAGCCTCTGGAAGGCATAAGAGTTTTGGAATGTGCAATATTTCATGCAGGACCTGGCGCTGGAGCAATAATGGGAGACCTTGGAGCTGAAGTTATTAAAGTTGAAGAACCAGGAGTCGGGGATCCCATACGACAGCTTAACACCATCGGCTCAATTCCTTTTCACATAGAAGGTGGTGGAAATGTTTTTTGCGAGGGAGCCAATAGAAATAAAAAAAGCATAACAGTAAATCTTTTCTCTGAAAAAGGTCAGGAAATAGTTTATAAACTCGCTGAAAAATCGGATGTGTTTTTAACAAACTTCCGCCCCCAGGCCCTTGAAGAAATGAATATCACCTATCATATTTTAAAAAAGATCAATCCTGAAATAATTTATGCTTCGGTTACGGCCTTCGGAGACAAGGGGCCTGAAAAAAACAGGGGAGGGTTTGACTATCAGGGTCAGGCTAAATCCGGTCTGATGTTCTCCATGGGTGAAGAGGGTATGCCGCCCTTAACCTGTCAATTCGGAATCATTGACCAGGCCACAGCATTTAATGCAAGCCATCAGATCATAACCGCTCTTTTTATGCGTGAACGTTTTGGAATGGGCCAGGAAGTAAAGATTTCTCTTCTCGGTTCCACAATGAACATGCTTTATTTTAATATACTCTCTTTGCTCATGGGAAATATTAAAATTCCAAGGCACAAGAGGGACAGAGAAAATCCCTTGAGAAACTACTACCTTTGCAGGGACAACAAATGGCTTATGATGACACTGACCCCTTCGGACAGGTTCTGGCAGCCCTTGTGCAAAGCTCTTGAACGACCGGATCTTGCAGATGAGCCCCGTTTCAGCACCGATGCAGACAGGCTTGTCAATGCAAAGGAGCTTGTATCTATACTGGATAAAATATTTACAGGCAAATCCCGTGACACATGGCTGAAAATTTTTGAAAAATACGATCTTTTTTGCTGTGGAGTAAATAGCCTGGAAGAGGTTATAAAGGATCCCCAGGTGCTGGAGAACAACTATATTGTTGACTTTGATCATCCTGTTTTGGGAAAAATAAAGATACCCGGATATCCTGCCTCTTTTAGCGACAGCAGGGTGGAAACCAAAACATCCGTACCTGATCTTGGAGAGCATACAGAAGAGGTTCTTGTAAAATTGGGAGGGTTGTCTTTAGAAGAAATATCAAAATTAAGGGACGAAGGGGTATGCTGAACAGATGCTACTGGAAAAACTCAGGTTTAATCCATTTTGTACCAATATTTGCAAGTTGCTCCGGCGCTGGATAACCACGCCAATTTGATGGTAATTCGTTGGATGTAATCAATTCTCTTTTTATATTATCTGTGATTATAATTTCAGCAATACTCAAACTAACGAAGCTCTGCCTTGGCTGATGAAATGACGCGAATTGCAGAACGCATTAACAGCAACACAAGACCTATAGCAACCACAATATCGGACCAGCCTGAACCGGTTACCCAGACTGCGCCAGCCGCCACGAAAACAGATAAATTTGATGCAATGTCATTTCTCGAACATTCCCACACCGAACTCATATTCACATCTTCTTTGCGGTGTCGCCATAGAGCAAAAAGACAAAAAGAGTTAGCCATAAGACCTAAAAGACTAAAAATGCCCATTATCTCGAATACTGGGATGCTTGGGACAAAAAACTTATAAATAATTTGTGCGGTCACAATGAATGCCGCAAGGAGTATTAACCAGCCTTTAAACAGGGCGACTTTGGCCTTTGTGGATGCACTCCTTGAAACAGCGTAAAGACTGAGACCATATGTCAATGCGTCCCCGAGATTATCAAGGCTATCAGCGAGCAAGGCGGTTGTATTACCATATAGCGCGGCTGCGCCTATAACAAAAAACATAACGGTGTTAACACCGAGGACAATTAGTAATGTTCCTCGCTGTCGTTCACGCAACCGATCTAAAGAACAATCTTGATTACAACATCCACTCATATTTTCCGAAACCCGACAACGAATTATACAATTTTTTTCTGTATAACTTTGTCAATTAACAATCACTACCAATAACAAAAAAATGCATCTCGACAACCATGATTTATACCCACACAGTTAAATCCAAAACCGTGAAAGAAGCGAAAAGCCCTCTTGATCTGTGAAGGACATAGGGGGTTGAGTTAAACATGATCAAAATGGGAAAACTGCATGGCAAAAGTCCCCCTGCCCTGTGT
>CAYZXU010000004.1:0-43947 GCA_964482535.1 uncultured Desulfobacteraceae bacterium
CGCTCATAATCTACTGTCCAATTGATCTCGACTTTTTACGAGACCATCAATTTTAACTGTGCCACTATTTCATACTGGCCTATGCGTGTCAAGATGGGGCTGAGTTACCCTGTCATCACTGTTGTGTTTTTTTGGTTTCATACTTGAAAGGAAGAATGCCTTGTGTCATAATATTTATATTAATGTTGATGATATTTTGAGATTGTAAGTTTTTTAAAAATAAATTTAAAATTTTGACGGCTGCCTTTATATGATTCAGGAAGACGTCAAAGAAAGGAATGAATATGCCTTTTTCTATAGCTTTGGCCGGAAAGGGTGGAACAGGAAAAACCACATTAGCCGGCATGTTAATTAAATATTTGGGGATGAAGGGGAAAACACCTGTTCTTGCAGTTGATGCTGACTGCAATTCAAACCTCAATGAAGTGCTTGGAGTTGAGGTGAGCGATACTCTGGGGAATGCCCGTGAAGAGATGAAAAAAGGGATTGTTCCGGGTGGAATGACAAAAGATATTTTTATGTCCATGAAGCTTGAGCAGGCAGTCGTTGAAACCAAAAATTTTGACCTTCTTGTTATGGGTCAGCCCGAGGGACAGGGATGTTATTGTGCAGCCAACACTCTGCTTACAGGTTTTCTTGAACGGCTTACAGGCAACTATCCTTATATGGTATTGGATAATGAAGCAGGTATGGAGCATATAAGCAGGCTTACCACAAGCAATGTGGATGTTCTTCTAGTTGTTGCCGACACATCCCGAAGAGGTCTTCAGGCAGCTTTCAGAATTGACAAGCTGGCAAAGGATTTAAATATCGGGGTCGGAAAAAGTTTTGTTGTAATAAATCAGTGCAAAGAAAAGCCCTCTGAGTTTGTATTGGATTTAATTGATAAATCAGGAATGGAGCTTATTGGAACAATACCTGAAGATGATACCATATATGACCTTGACCTTAAAGGTCTGCCCACAATTGAAATACCAGATGATAATAAAGCCTTTACTGCTGCGGTTAATATTTTTGATAAAATTATAAAATAATTTTAGCGGCTTCTTTGAAAAATGTTCAGGTTTTAGGGAAGGCGGAAGTTCGGGTTGATGGCTGTTGTAAATCAGAATTGAAAGGTCAATAATGTTTGTCAAATGCTGGGGCTCAAGGGGTTCAATCCCTGTTTCAGGCAAGGATTATATAAAATATGGGGGTGATACCACCTGCCTGGAGATCAGAACAAAAAGCGACGATATAATAATTGTTGATGCCGGAACAGGTATCCGCAGAATGGGTAATAAGATGATGGAGGAGGGCCGTTTTAAATATCACTTTATAATTACCCATGCCCACTGGGATCATTTAATGGGGTTCCCTTTTTTTAAACCATTATACCTTGAAGAAGCCCAGATACATGTTCACAGGTGCCCCTTCCCGAAAAAATTTGTTGAAAATATGATTACAAAAATCATGACGCCCCCTAATTTTCCCGTAAAATATTCTGAATTAAAGGCAAAGATTATTTATGAAGACGGATTTCCTGAAAGATTTGAAATAGGTTCAGTTGCTGTTGAACCTGTTAATCTCAGCCATCCCAATATGGGAAGAGGCTATAAGTTTGTGGAAGACGGCAGATCCTTTGTTTTTTTAACTGATAATGAACTTGGGTTTGTACATTCAGGAGGGCTTTCCTTTGAAGAGTATGTGGATTTTTCTGCAAAGGCCGATCTTCTTTTCCATGACGCTGAATATACACCCGAGGAATATGAAAACAAGGTTGTCTGGGGTCATTCATCATATACTGACGCAGTGGATCTTGCTGTTAAAGCAGGTGTCAAAAAACTTGGACTTTTTCATCTGAATCAGGAAAGAACAGATGTCCAGGTGGATGAGATAGTTAAAAAATGCAGGAGTATAATAATCGAAAAAGGAGCAGATATCGATTGTTTTGCTGTGGGGAGCGATATGACTTTTGAAGTATAATTTGTGCCTGAACGAAAACTGAAGTTCAGGCAGTATATAAGACAGCGAGGCAAAAAATGAGTGAAATAAGAATGACCGGAGAACTTAGAACTGATTATGATTGCGAAGTAACTGATCTTCCTGCAGAAAGATGGGGCGAAGCTGTATTCAAAATTAAAGACAAAGAAATTATTCTTGAAGTCAGTGTAGAAAAGAACATAATAGTTGGAATAATGGTCGGAGAGGACGCCATGTGGAAAGGTACTCTTGACGGTCTGATAAAACTTCTGAAGAGTTCATTAAAAGAGAAATAACTTATAGTTTGCTTTCTTTTTAATGGGAGAGGTTTGAAAAATGGACGAATTGATAAAAAGGGCAGGCAGAGATCTTGCTTCGTCAAAAAATGTTGTAGCTCTAACCGGAGCCGGCATATCCGTTGAAAGCGGTATTCCGCCATTCAGGGGTAAAGGCGGTATATGGGAAAAGATAGATCCCATGGAGTTTGCGCATATTGATACGTTTATGAAAGAACCTGGAAAGGTCTGGAATGTTCTTTTAAAGGATATGAAAGAGATTATTGACAAGGCAAAACCGAATGATGCCCATAAGGGGCTTGCCGAGCTTGAAAAACTTGGGATATTAAAAGCGGTTATTACTCAAAATGTTGATGGACTTCACCAAAAGGCGGGTAATCGCGATGTAATAGAATTTCACGGAAATTTTGCCTGGCAGCGATGTCTTGAGTGTAACAAAGTATGTGAAACAAGGGAAATAGATCTCACTCAAATTCCTCCGAGGTGCGAATGCGGAGGCATTTACAGACCTGAATGCGTTTTTTTCGGCGAGATGATTCCCCCCCATCACCTGATACGTTCCAGGGATCTTGCATCAACCTGTGATATTATGCTTGTTGTAGGAACCTCGGCGCTTGTTCAACCTGCTGCATATATGCCTGTTATGGCAAAGCAGAGCGGTGCAAAGATAATTGAAATTAACCCTGAAAAAACTCCCATGACCAAAAGTGTCAGTGATTATATAATTATGGGACAGGCAGGAAGAATAATCAGCGCTATTGTTAAAGAGATAAAACAGCAGCTTTAAACGAAATATTTGCAATACATCTCTACCTCCTTTGGAGAAAAAGCCTCTGAAAGTTATAGATTATTTTCGTCAAGAGTTTGTTTTCATTTTTTTTTATCTTTGTAAATTCCATTCCGTAACGGAAAAACTGACCTTCATTGTCTTTTGCAACCCATCTTATGGTTAACTCCCTGACGTTTAATTTATGCGAGCCTTCTTCATCCGTCAATAACAAAACAGCGTCATCTATGGTTTCTCCCTTTTTCAGGATAGACGTTTTTTTTGATAATTTTGATCCCGCAGGAATGCCAAGAGCGCCTTCCTGGCTTATATCTATTAGATTAAACTTATAACTTATTGAGTTGATTTCACAAATAATTTGTGACCCATACGGGGCAGATATCCTGAAAGTCTTTCTTCTTTGCAGCCTTTCAATGAATTTAGGAAATTTTAACCATATTTCATCATTAACTGCCATAAAACTTATTGTATCAAAATTATGTTCAATTTTGTCAGGACAGAGAAAATTAAAACTGATTTTTAAGTTTTTTGAACTACTTATGGCTTTTTTAAAATCATGTGATAGATCAACCAGAAAGTACGGTATACTATTAAAAGTTTTTACATCAGTAATAACTGTCAACTGTTCAAAATTACTGTGATGCAATTTTATTGTAAGCAATATTTTTTTGCTTTTAAGCTCCTTAAAAACTGTTTTTCTTTTTTGCCCTCTTATAATTTCATATTCATTCATCAGCATAAAATTTTATTAAAATGATCAGGTTTTTATCAAACTTATTATTGACAGGCTTTGTCAAAAATTAAATTATACTTTTAAAAAATTCAGATTAAAAACAGACTGGTTTAAAAATGTTACATATCTGTTTAATTTTTTCAACCCTTTAACTTTATAACATTTTTTTTATTTTTTTCAAACATAGTATAATTTTCAGATTATTTATATAAAACATGAAAACAAAACAGAATAAAAGCTGCGTCAAAAAATTTATATTAACCCCGCCAACACTGGAAGATAACACAGCGGATGCGGACAGGCTCATCATGGCAATGAAAGCAGAGCTTAAAGCAGACAGTGTGAATATCGATTTTGAACTGCTTAAAAAGCTGCCCGGCCTGCTCAGGGAATCCAATTATAATGTCAAGTGTATCATTTATAAGGATTTGGAAAGATTAATTCTTGCAGGGGTAACAGATTCAAGGAAAAATCAAATAATTGCAGGCATGGCCATAGATCTTGGAACAACCAGGGTTGTGCTGCGGCTTTTAGATCTTGAATCAGATAAAGTTTTAGGGGAATCATCATTTGACAATCCGCAAATTTCCATAGGGCCGGACATACTTGCAAGGATACATTTTGCAGATAAAAATGGAGGCCTTAATGTTATAAAGGGAATGATAATTGACAGTCTTAATCTGCAAATAGATGCATTATGCAGGGAATCTAATATTCTGCCCCAACAGATATACCTCCTTGCAGTTGCAGGCAATACAGCCATGACGCACCTTTTTTTGGGGCTCGATCCCAGGTGGATAATTCGGGAACCTTATATACCGGTTGTTAACAGACCGGGAATAATAAAGACAAAAGAGCTTGGGATCAGGGTTAATCCAGGGGCAAGAGTTCTTGTTTTTCCCAATGTCGGCAGCTACTTTGGAGGAGACCTCATTGCAGGCATAATCTATTCCGGTATCGCAAACAAAGAAGATACATCTATTCTGGTTGATGTGGGAACTAATGCAGAGGTAGTGGTAGGCAACAAAAACTGGCTTATGGCATGTGCAGGAGCAGCCGGCCCTGCCCTGGAAGGAGGAGTAACTAAAATGGGCATGATGGCGGGTCCTGGAGTAATTGACAGGGTTGCAATCAAGCCCGGCACATGTAAAGTGGAAATACATACGATAGATGAAAAACCGCCTGTGGGAATATGCGGTTCCGGGCTGATTGATCTTGCTGCCCAGCTTTTTTTGTCAGGCATGATAGATATACGGGGAAGGTTTGTGCCGTCTGTATGCGGTGACCAACTTAAAGAAAAAGATGGAATCAGGCATCTTGTTGTGGCACGCTCAAAAGGGAAAAATTGCGATTCGCCGGAAGACATTGAACTGACAATAAGCCAGGTGGATCTTGACAGCCTTATAAGATCCAAGGCGGCCATGTATACAATACTGGAAACCATAACCATGTCTGTCGGCATGTCCTTGCAGGAGCTGTCAACTTTTTATGTGGCTGGCACATTCGGTTCTTTTATCAATCCGGTATCTGCCATATCAATAGGAATGCTTCCTGATCTGCCCATAAACAGTTATAAATCTCTTGGGAACAGTTCACTTGGCGGCGCAACAATGGCTCTGGCCTTATTCGACTGCATGGAGGAGATTGATAAAATAAGAAATAATATAACCTACCTTGAATTAAACGTTAATCAGGAATTTATGAACAGGTTCAGCGCAGCGAAGTTTCTTCCCCACACTGATCCTTTACTTTTTCCATCTGTTAAGGTATTTAGTTGAAACTATCGGCGCTCTCCACATGGGTGCCGGAGGATGCAGGGCGTAGATTTTTATTTATATTTTTTAACTTGAGGAGATTATTATGGAAATTAAAACATTTGGGGTTATAGGTTCAGGGCAGATGGGCAATGGAATCGCCCAGGTTGCGGCAGTCAGCGGTCTTGATGTAATTATGAACGATATTAAACCTGAATTTATTGAAAACGGTTTAAAAGTTATTGCAAAAAATCTTCAGCGTTTTGTGGACAAAGGCAAAATCAGCAAAGATGAAAAAGATGCGGTACTAGGCAGAATAAAATCGAGTACAGACATTAAAGATATGGAAAAGGTGGATATGGTTGTGGAAGCCGCTGTTGAAAATGAAACCTTAAAATTTAAAATATTCAAAGATCTTGATGAAATATGTGCTCCTGAAGTTATCCTTGCCACCAACACTTCTTCCATACCCATAGGCAGAATTGCAGCCCAGACAAAACGGCCTGAAAAACTCATTGGCATGCATTTCATGAATCCGGTGCCCTTAATGAAACTTGTGGAGATTATTCGAGGGCTCGCAACTTCCGATGAAACATTTAAAACAACGTGGGAACTGGCAGAAAAATTTGGGAAAACCCCTGCCAATGCCAGTGATTATCCTGGATTTATTGCCAACAGGATACTGCTCCCCATGATAAATGAAGCTGTTTTTTGTCTTTATCAGGGTGTTGGCTCCAAAGAAGATATAGATTCTGTAATGAAACTCGGCATGAATCACCCCATGGGCCCTCTGGAGCTGGCTGATCTTATTGGCCTGGATACCTGCCTTGCAATAATGGAAACCCTGTACAACGGTTTTAATGATCCAAAGTACAGACCCTGTCCTCTTTTAAGAAAATATGTTGAGGCAGGGTTTCTTGGCAGAAAAACCAGGAAAGGTTTTTATGATTATTAAGGGTTCGAAATAACTTTACATTATAAATATGGATATATCAAAACTTATAAAAAAAGTTAAACAACATTCTGATTATGGCAGAGTTGGAATGATACTCTGCCATAACGGAGTTGTTCGCGCAACTTCCCGTAATGGCAAAAAAGTTTCAGGTCTCAAGGTTAGTGTTGATAATCAGATACTTCAAAAAGTTATTGAAAAGCAGAAAAATAAACCCGGAATAATCGAAATTCTGGTGGAAATAGATAAGGACAGGATGCTTTTCGTTGGAGACGATATAATGCTGGTCGTTGTTGCCGGTGATATAAGGGATAATGTTATTCCTGTTTTAACCGATATAATTAATGCAATCAAAACAGATGTTACCAGTAAAACCGAATTTTATGAATAATTTTTCGCATATTGATACAGATGGACAGGTGCGTATGGTTGACGTAACCGATAAAACGCAATCACTTCGCATTGCCACAGCTCAGGGCATAGTCAGCATGATGCCGGAAACTCTTGAGATAATAGAAAACAATTCTTCAAAAAAAGGGAATGTCATTGAAACAGCAAGAATTGCCGGAATAATGGCTGCTAAAAAAGCATGGGAGTTGATACCCATGTGTCACCCTTTAAATATTACCCATGTAGCGCTGGATTTTTTTCTGGACAAAGCTTCAAGCTCTCTTAAGATTGAAGCCGGCGTAAAAATTTTTTTTCATACAGGGGTTGAAATGGAAGCGCTCACAGCCGTCTCTGTGGCAGCCCTTACCATATATGATATGTGCAAATCATTTGACAGGAAAATGACAATCAACAAGATATGCCTTCTTGAAAAATCAGGAGGCAGGAGCGGTAAATTTTCACGAGACAGAAAAATATGAAAGGTGCAAGGTTTCATAATATATTATTCATCTGTTTTGGCGTTATTGCAGCCTCTTTTTTTTACTCTTGTGGTATTGAAAAAAATATGCCGCCCCCTGATTCATCTGCCGGAAAATATGTTTTAAACAGAATAGCTGCTTCAGAATTTCCCGAATTTTTCGATGATATGTTTTATGATGGTTTGGAGACAGCTATCCAAAAAAGCATTACATATCTTCATATTATTCCTGAAAACAGAAAATTCAAATTCGGCAAAGATGCTTTCAGTGCCAGTCATTTAATTAACTCTTTGGAATATTTTCAAGATTTTATCCAGACAAAGCCCTCTGAAAAAAAAATAAAAAAGTTCATAGAAAAAAATTTTCTGGTATACAGATCAATCGGCAGGGATGATGACGGCAAAGTTTTTTTTACAGGGTATTATGAGCCTGCCCTAAGGGGGAGCCTGTTTGAAACTGATGAATACAGGTATCCGGTTTACTCAAGACCCCTTGATCTTGATGAAATCGATCTTTCTTTATTTTCTTCTAAATTTAAAGGAGAAAAAATAATGGGAAGATATTCCGATTTAAAATTTATCCCCTATTATGAAAGAAAGGAGATAGAGGCTGATACTGCTTTTAGTGAAAAAGCGGAACCTGTTGCATGGGTGAATGACAGGGTGGAACTTTTTTTCCTCCAGATTCAGGGCTCAGGCATAATCTGTTTTGATGATGGGACAAAAATTAATGTTCATTATAACACCACTAATGGTCGTCCATATAAAAGCATAGGAAGACTCTTGATAGATCAGGGGAAAATTTTAAAAGAGAATATGTCCATGCAGGCAATTCGCGCTTATTTGCATAAGTACCCGGGTGAGGTCGATACAATATTAGCCTATAATAAAAGCTATATTTTTTTTAATATTGAAGAGGATGGTCCTCTGGGCTGCCTGAACTTAAAACTTACTCCTGGAAGATCCATTGCTCTTGACAGAAAAATATTTCCCTTATCAGCGCTTGGATTTATTACCACAAAAAAGCCTTTAATAGACGGCGGGGGAAAGATATCCTCCTGGTCAAAATTTAACAGATTTGTATTGAATCATGATACAGGAGGGGCTATAAAGGGGCCGGGTCGTGGTGATATTTTCTGGGGCACAGGAAAATATGCCGAGATTGCTGCCGGGTATATGCAGCACAAAGGCGATCTGTACTTTATTGTATTAAAACCCGATTTAACTTAAAATTTTTTAGGAGTATTCAATGTTCGGCATGAGCATGCCTGAGTTAATTCTGATTTTTGCCATAGCATTAATTGTTATAGGTCCAAAAAAACTTCCCGATCTCGCTAAAACTTTGGGGCGCGCCCTTGGAGAATTAAAACAGGCTACAGGTGAGTTTAAAAAAACAGTTATGATGGATGAAGAGTTAGATGAAGTAAAAAATAGTATCAGAGATGTTAAAGAGACTGTTAAAGAGGCAATAGATTTAAAAACCGTTAATAAAGATGACAAGCAGGATGATAAGAATAAAAAAACAGAGTAACTTGTATATTTAACCCTTGCAGGGCTAAAAAGCGTTTCCATATGACAAAAAGCGATGATAAAAAAAGCTCATTCACAGCACATCTTGAGGAGCTCAGAAAGAGGCTTGTAATATGCTTTATAGCTGTCGGAGCAGGTTTTTTGGCTTCCTATGCTTTTAAAGAAAAACTGTTCGAGATACTTACAGCGCCTTTAATAAAAATAATGCAGGATAACAGCAGTCTTATATTTACAGGTCTGCCTGAAGCTTTTTTTACATACCTTAAGGCAGCCTTTATCTCCGGTCTTATACTGGCAGCTCCTGTAATTCTCTATCAGTTCTGGATGTTTGTGGGGCCAGGGCTTTATAATACGGAAAGACGGGTTTTGCTGCCCATAATAATCCTGTCTATATTTTTTTTTATTGGCGGAGCATGTTTCGGTTATTTTATTGTTTTTCCCATAGGGTTTAAGTTTTTTTTAAGTTTTTCAACAGAAAACATAAAAGCGCTTCCTTCAATGCGCGAATATTTAAATTTTGCTTCAAAATTATTAATAGCTTTCGGGATAGTTTTTGAACTTCCTGTTTTAATAACCTTTCTTGCACGACTTGGAATAGTATCTGTTGATTTTTTAAAGAAAAACAGAAAATATGCTTTGCTTTTATTTTTTGTTTTTTCAGCGATTTTAACTCCGCCTGATGTGGTAACACAGATTATGATGGCGTTACCCCTTATGCTTCTTTATGAGATAAGTATAGTAGGAGCCAGGATATTCGGTAAAAAAACATAAAGAAGTATAGATGTTAAATATATTGATTTAATCTTATAATTTGTCGTTGACAAAGATCATTCAGATTGATATTTTTTAATTATAAAGTAGTAATTGTTATTAAATGGTATTTTAGATGAAAGGAGAATTAATGAGATTTTTTAAAAAAAGTTTTTTTGTAATTGTACCTGCAACTCTAATGGTAGTCTGTTTATTTTTTGCAGTTGGTATTTATGCGGGAACAAAGGCTGATGATGTTATTAAGATGGAAAACAAGGCTTATAGCAAACATAAAAAAAGCATTGCAACCTTTTCACATAAGAAACATGCAACTGACTATAAAGTTGGATGTGGTGAATGCCACCACGATGAGAATAATAAGCCTCTGAATAATCTGAAAGAAGGCGACGATGTTCAAAACTGCATTGATTGTCATAAAAAACCTGCATATATTACGGGGAAAAAGGCTAAGGGTCTGTCAAAATCCCAAAAGATTGAATACCATGCAAATGCAATTCATGATAACTGTAAAGGATGTCACAAGAAATTTAACAAGGAAAAGGGGTTAAAATCAAAAGACGCAGGTGCAGCGCCAACAACCTGTTCAAAATGTCATCCCAAAAAGGCTAAATAAAGCTTTATGTAAGTTTTACATAAGGAAAATTTTAATAAAGAAAGGGATGTAAAAAGTTACATCCCTTTCTTGTTTTTTTTATTATATGCTGTAGCATTGCGAACCATTGCCGCAGCCCATGCCGGTGTGCCAAGGCTATGTATATGAGTATATGTTGCCAAAACATTTTTATAGCACACCCCGTCACGTTTATTAATAAAACCGGCACCTCTTTCCATGGAAAATACCAGTTTATGCTTAGAGCTTTTGCTATTTTCGGCCCAGTGCAGAACCTTTGAATAGTGAAATTCGTGGCCTTTTATTTTGGTTCCTTTTTTAAAAAAAGGGTTCTCTTCTTCAACATTCACAATGGTATAACCATGGCCCTGGGGTTTTTTTGATAATCCAAATTTAATGGGGAGCACACCGGACATTTTATATGTCTTTTCACCTATAATAAGTTTGTCCCCCAGGTACATCAATCCGCCACATTCTGCATATATTGGAAGGCCGTCTTCGGCCAGGTATTTAATGCGGTTTTTAAAGTCTCTATTTTTTTCAAGTTCAGCGGCATGGGTTTCAGGAAAACCACCTCCAATATAAAGAGCATCTATTTGTGGGATAGTTTTGTCTGAAAGCGGGCTTAGAAAGATTATTTTTGCTCCCAATAAAGTCAGAGCTTCTATATTTTCAGGATAATAAAATTGGAAGGCTGAATCTTTAAGAATGCCGATTTTTACTTTTTCTTTGGAATCATTAGGCATTGCATGAAGAGTCTCGATTTCGTTGAGGTGCAGACTGATCTCAGTCCCCGGTTTTTTTGTTTCAATTTCGGTATTCGGTTGGGCAATTTTTTCCAGGGCATCAAGATCCATATGGGTTTTAGCTATTTTTGCTGCTGCGGATATAGATTCAAGTGCCCATGAATGTTCAGCAGTGGGTATCAGACCCATATGCCTTTCAGGGAAACTCTGCTTCCCAAGCTTGGGGATTGCACCCACAACAGGTATTTTGCAATAACGCTCAATACTTCCACGCAAAATTTTTTCATGCCTGGTTCCTGCCACACGATTTAGCAGTACACCCTTGATCTTTACATCTTCGTCAAATTTTATGCATCCGAGAAGGGTTGCTGCCATTGTTCGGGTTGATTTTGTGCAGTCTAAAATGAGAATAACAGGAATGTTGAGAAGTTTGGCAAGCTCTGCAGTACTTGTGGAGCCTTGGACATCAAGGCCGTCATAAAGCCCTCGGTTCCCCTCTATCACTGCAATATCGCCTGGATTGGTGTGGGAAATAAATGAGTTGAAAATCTGGGAGTCTTCAAGGAGAAATGAATCAAGGTTATAGCATGGCCGACCAGCTGCAAGAGCCAGCCAGCCTGCGTCAATATAGTCAGGCCCCTTTTTGAACGGTGCAATATTTTTATTTAATTCTCTCCATGCAGCAATAACTCCTATTGAAAGCATGGTTTTTCCGGAACCTCCACTTAGAGCCGAAATAATAATTTTTGAAAAACTCATACTCTCTTAAGGTTACAGCATAAGAAGTGAATAAAAAATATGTAATGCCCAAGTATTCCGATAAAGGTTATAAAAAAAATCTAATCTTCATCTTCTGCTGCGGCCTGTTTACCTGTTCCCTTAAGTCCGTACATGGATGTGCTGCCACTTGACCAGAATTCAAGCACCTCTTCTTCTATCATTTTGGTTACATACTTTTTTGCTGCTCTCGGTTTTTCACCTAATATTTTGGCAAGCTCACTGAAATAAAATTTTGATTTTGTTTTTGCCTTTTTTGTAAGAGCATCAACCACTAATTTGGTTGCTTCTGCCTGATCCATTTTAAAAATTCCTCATTTTTTTTATTAAGCAGCCAGGTAATACCCCCCCGGCTGCTTATATTTTACTTCAAACATTTTAAATAAAATTAAAATTTGAAGTTAGTTGTTTGACGCCATGTATAATATGCAGAGTCACGGAAATCATCAATAAGATGATGTGTAAACTCTAATTCACATTTATCGAAGAATCTTTCCCAGCCGATTCTTTCAGCCCATTCGCCGAGACGCTCGTACTTGTTTGCATCATTGGCATATACATCTACAATTCTTTTTATTGTATCTGTCATTGTAGGCCAGCGGGGCATCTCGTTCTTGATAAAGGCAACTGCAACCTTGGAAAATTTAGGGTTGCTGATTCTGTTGGAAACCTTGCCGCCTACCATAAGAACAATTCCGTCGCCCTCTGTATCTGCAAGGGGCATGGACGGACACATGGTGTAGCAGTTTCCGCAGAACATGCATCTTTCATTCTTTACGGCAACACTCTTTACCTGCTCTCCGTTAATTTCAACCTTTGCAGGTTTAATTGCGGCTGTAGGACAGGCTGCAATAGCAAGAGGTATTTCACACATCTTGTCCAGATATTCATGATCCAACATGGGCGGTTTGCGATGATAACCGAGTATGGCAATATCAGAGCAATGTACAGCACCGCACATATTAAGACAGCATGCCATGGAAACACGAAGGTGTGCAGGAAGTCTCATGCTTTTAAAATCATCAAAAAGCACGTCCATGGTAGCCTTGACAGTTCCGGATGCGTCTGTTGCAGGTGTATGGCAGTGAATCCAGCCCTGGGTGTGTACTATATTAGTAATGCCTGCTCCTGTGCCGCCGACAGGAAATTTAAGGCTTCCGCCGTCAAATTTTCTGTTTGAAAGATCAGCTTTCAGGGCTTCCATACTGTCTTTGCTGTCAGTCATAAATTCAATATTGTTACGGGTGGTGAATCTTACATAGCCGTCACAATGTTTGTCGGCGATTTCACAGATTTCACGGATATGTGTTACACTCATGAAACGACAGCCACCAACTCTTACTGTAAAAACTTCATCGCCTGTTTCTGAAACATGAACCAGAACACCTGGCTCTAAAATTTCATGGTAGTCCCATTTACCCTTGTTTTTTGCAATTACCGGAGGGTAAAATTCATCGTATTTTCTTGGACCGATGTCGGTTATTCTGTTTTCCATCGGTTTGTCAGGATTATAACCTGAAGATATAAAAGCCATTTTATTTCCTCCTATCTTGCATGGTGTTTTCTGAATTCATTGATATCACGATCCCATCCACCTTCAACTTCATCCTCTTTCCAGAAGATATATGGGTTGGAACGTGGTTCCTGGACATGCTGAGGAGTAGCTTTAACATCTGTAGCCTCAAGCAGTTTCTGAAAACCCTGCCGTTTTATAAGCTCGCCAAGTCTTTCGCGGTTTTTGCCTTCCTCCATCCACCAGTCCCAGATCTTCTCGATAATTTCCTTTATTTCATCGTATGGTTCTTCAGCTTTAATAAAGGGGATAAGAAGAGAACCCATCTGGGCACCGTCAAGAATAGGAGCCTTGGCGCCACAAAGCATGGAAAGACCTCTGTCGTTTCCTATTTTAAGAGCCTTTGGCATTACATTGATGCAATGCATGCATCTCGTACACTCTTTGGTTTCGATTTCAAGCTTTCCGTCTTCATACCGCATACATCCTGTGGGACAAAGATTAATAACCTCTTTTTGGATATCAAATGGACCCCAGTCGCGGCCTGCATGTGCACCTGCGTTAGGTGGAACTTCTCCGCCTATATAAGCTTTAACAACTTTCTGATCAATGCGGATATCATCACGCCATGTGCCTATAAAGGAGATGTCTGAGCGCGCTATTGATGCCACACAGCAGTTAGGACAGCCGTCAAATTTAAATTTGAACTTATATGGAAAAGCAGGTCTGTGAAGCTCATCCTGATATTCATTTGTCAGAGTATGACAGATTGCCTGTGTGTCATAACACGCATATTCACAGCGTGCCTGACCTATACAGTCGGCAGGGGTTCTGAGGTTGGAGCCTGAACCGCCAAGGTCCTGATTATACGTATGGGTAAGCTCATAAAAAATTTCTTCAAGCTGGGGTGTGGTTGTTCCCAGAAGAATGATATCTCCTGTTGCCCCATGCATATTAGTAAGCCCGCTGCCTCTGAGTTCCCAGAGATCACAAAGATCTTTGAGGTACTTGCTGGTATAAAATTTTCCTGCAGGCTGATTTACGCGCATTGTATGAAAATGTGCAACGCCGGGAAAAGCATCCGGCTGATCGCAGTATCTTCCTATAACACCTCCGCCATACCCGAATACACCTACTATGCCGCCGTGTTTCCAGTGAGTTCTGCCGTGTTTAAAAGAGAGTTCAAGCACGCCAAGAAGATCTTCGCAGACATCCTGTGGAATCTGGTACTCAATATTATCTACATTTTTTGCCCTTGCTTCAGCTTCCTGTTTTAAATCAGACACAAAGCTTGGCCACGGTCCAGATTCAAGCTGGTCCAGCAAAGGAGTTTCATGTTTTGCCATTATTATTCCTCCATAATTATTAGTAATTAACTGTCTAAGCTATATAAAAAGTATCCTCCCCTGTTGGGTTTTACAGGTCACCTCCTCTCCATAAAATAGAACTGATTTCTATAAGATTATAAAAATCCATGCTACAACTGTGAGTACATAGAATTGATTCATATTTTTGTCAATAAAAAACCAAAGTTTTAACAACTATACAAACAACAAGATTATTGGTGTAAATTTTAAACAATATCAAATAGATATAAAACTATCTGTGTTCGTCAATTTTTTCTGATATTTGCGCAGGCACTTCATATCCAAGCTCAATTGCTTTGTCGCAATGTTTAATTGCAAGGTCAAATTCACCTTTTTCCATATATGCTATGGCAATATTATTATGAACAACTGCAAAATCAGGCTCAATGCTCAGAGCCTTTAAGTTGGCCTGAATGCTTTCATCAATTAAGCCCTTCATTAAATATGCATTTGCAAGTGTAGCAAAAGCCTGGAGAAACTTGGAGTTATAGGCAATCGCTTTTTGAAGCGCTTTTATGGCCTCATCTATTTCACCTTTTTGAAGATGAACAAAACCTATATTAGCGTGACCCTCTGAAAATGCTGCTTTTGCTGTTACAGCTAACTGGTTGTATTTAAGGCAGCCGTCAAGATCTCCTCTCTTTAAACAAATACCTCCAAGCTGCACATAAGCTTCAGCAAAAGTAGAGCTTAGTTCTATGGTTTCAAAAAGCTCTTTTTCAGCTTCATCATATTTTTTTTGTCCCAGAAGAGCAACTGCCAGGTTGTAGTGTGAGGCTGCACATTCCGAATTTGCGGCTATTGATGAACGTTGTTGAGCTATATATTCTTCTGCATTTTTAAGCTGTTGCATTATTTAAATCCTTAAGTAAAAAATTTTTATAAAATACAAACAATGGGCATTGTTTGTCAAGGGAAATTCATATAAGGATTTAAATACCTTTAAAAAAATTAATATCTCCGGCAAACCGGTTTTTTTCTTGACACAGATAAGAGCATTTGCTTAATTTTTTGCAATCTAATATATTATTTTTTCTTTATTTAATGGAGGATCTATGATCACAGGAAGCTATACAGCGCTTATAACACCTTTTATTGATAACACTCTGGATTATACGGGTCTTGATAAACTTGTCGATTTTCAGATTGAAAACGGAATCACCGGAATTCTCGCTGTGGGAACAACAGGCGAGAGCCCTACCCTGTCCTGGGAAGAACACCTTAAGGTTGTTGATACAGTAGCAGGAAAATCTAAAAATAACTGTATCTGTATAGCGGGCGCTGGCAGTAATAATACAGATGAGGCTATTGCTGCAACAAAGCATGCTGTTGAAGCTGGCGCTGATGCTGTACTGCTTGTTGATCCTTATTATAACGGCCCAAGTTCTCTTGAGATACGCAGGGAGTATATTGAGCCCGTTGCAGAAAAATTTCCTGACATAAAAATTATACCGTATGTTATTCCCGGAAGGACAGGGGCTCAGCTTTTGCCTGAGGATCTTGCTATTTTATGCAAAAAACACCCTAACGTGTGTACGGTTAAAGAGGCAACGGGAAATATAAAAAATATGCGGCTCACAAGAAAGTGCTGCGGAAAAGAATATATGATCTTGTCCGGTGATGACGCAATGATACTTGAGATGATGACAGATCCTGAAATCAACGCTTCGGGAGTTATTTCAGTTGTATCAAATATAGTGCCTGGAGCAGTCACACAGATTGTCCGGCTTATATCTGAAGGTAAAATATTAGAGGCTGAAAATATAATTGCCTCCATTGAGCCCTTATTCGGCCTGGTAACTGTTAATACATATGAGGATACTCCCTTTGGAAAGGTTTTATGCAGAGCAAGAAATCCTTTGGGGATAAAGACTCTTATGGCTCTTCTCGGCATGCCCTCAGGAGGCTGCAGAAGGCCTTTGGGAAAGATGACGAAAAAAGGTCTTGAAAAAGTAGTTGAGGCTGCGCGAAAAATACATAAAACAAACCCTGAAATATTGCAGCCGGTCGCTGATTTTTTCAGTGTTGATATTTCTGAAAGGATAAATAATCCTGAGCATATATTGGGGCTTTGTTACGAAGATTATTAATCAAAGGCGAGCTGCGCTCTTTACCCACAAGCAGGGACACGATGCATCGTGTCCCTGCCCATAGGATTTGTTGAAAAATTACAATTTTTCAATGGGTTAATTTTCGGTTTTTACCTTAACGCTGCTCTTTACTTCAAAATCACCCTCTTTAAATAAAAGCCATTTCAGCCAGGTAATACCAAATTGCAATAATGCAATTTCATCATCTTTTATTTTGGCTATGCTTTTTTCGTCCACCTTATAGCGGTCAAGGAAACTGCTGTTAAAAACAAATTCTCTGAACTTGTCTATATTATAACTTGCCAGGAAAAACATTTTTTTTGTCTGTTCCGTTAGCTTAACATTGGCGGGGAAAGATCTTTTCTTAACGACAAGATCAGTCCACTCAGAGTTAATATCATCATGGATATCTACGCCCTGGTCTTTTCTCCACTCACGGACTGTCCATTCCCTCTCCTCTTCGAACCCAAGGCAATGGGGCTCCTTGACAAAAAAATAAAACTCGTCCTCTTCGGCTCCTTCTTTATGGCTTAGTGAAGCTACACCCAGGGGATAGTATCTGCAAGTGGTAGGTCTGTCCTGGTAAATAATACATCCTTCATCTCTGACAAAGGGACATGACTCAAGCTCATCATCCAGCATTTTTAAGGTAATTACAGGCAGATCTGTTTTCTCTAAAAGCTGGGGAACGGTATATATTGCCAGAAATTCTTCAGATGACAGCTCCAGCCTGTTTTTCAGTCTTATAATATCATAAGGCGTGAGAAGAATATTTATTCCCCTGCAGCACTTGGTAAAACATTTAACCCCCTTATGACATTTAAATTTGAATTTATAATCCAGACCAACCTTTAACGGCTCAATATTGGCCATTTTATTTAAAGCATCCATTTTTTTCTCCTTAAAATAAACTTTAATAATATGGCATCTATTATATGAGCATAAAAAAATTGTCAATTTTTTCCGATTATTTTGCTGTCAGTGAAAAGAATTTAATTGGATTTGCAAAATATACAAATTAGATAATATGTAAATTTATTGACAATCAGATATTCTGAATACTATTTTGAAAATACAGTTAACGGTTGATGGGGAGGGAAAAACCTAAATTGAATAACAAAATAAATCTGGAAAGAGAGCTTGATTATCTGGGCCTGTTGAATAAGGCAAGGGAAATTTATTTTGAGCTTGGAGAAAAGGCAGTACTATCATATTTAAAATCCAGCTATCGTCTCTTAAGCAAGGTCTATCACCCGGATCTTAACCCTGAACATAATAAGAGAGCAAAATTGACCCAGCAAAGGCTCAACATGCTTAAACAGATGATAGGGGAGATAAGTGATGATGATCTTCTTGAAATTATAGAAAAAGGGACCATGGGTCAGGTTCCAAGAAAAAAGAGAATACTGGTTGTTGAAGATGAACACGGTTTACAGGATATTCTATATAATATTTTTCTCATGGAAGGATATGATGTACGGGTTGCTGTTGACGGTTATATCGGCTATGAAGTTTTTTGCCAGTTTAATCCTGACCTTTTGCTTACTGATGTTATCATGCCAAACATGAATGGGACAGAGCTTGTTAACAGAGCAAGGGAAAAAAAATCTGGAATTAAAGTGATATATATGAGCGGTTTTTTCGGGACAGATAAGGTGGGGAAGGAACTTCAGACTCAGGTTATAAAATACAAATATAAGACCATCTCAAAACCTTTTAAGCTCAGTTTAATGCTTAACATGGTTGATAACTATATTAACGATATAGGTGCTTCAAGCTTTACAAGAGGTATATAACTTAATTTATCTTTCGGATCTGTTTTTAACCGTCAACCGCCCTGAACAAATATTTTTCCAGGATTTAGAATCCCATGGGGGTCGAAGACTTCTTTAATTTTTTTCATAATCAAGATTTCAACATGACCTATCTCTTTTGCGATATATTCAGACTTTGTAATTCCAACGCCATGTTCACCTGATATGGTTCCCCCAAGTTCAAGGGTATAATCAAAAACCTCCTCCACGGCAGATTTTGCTTTTGTCATCTGTTTACTGTCTTTTTTGTCCAGCATAACATTAAAATGTATATTGCCGTCCCCTGCATGTCCGAAGCTAACCATGGTAAGCCCTGTTTTGTCTCTTAAATAATTTATTTTTTTTACCATCTCAGGAATTTTACTCCTGGGAACTACGATATCCTCATTGATTTTATCAGGCCCGTACGTGTAGAGTGCAGGTGAAATGGCCTTGCGGGCTTTCCATAAATTTGCAGTATCAACTTCATTTTCTGCCAGTTTTACACTTATTGCCCCTTTGGATATGCAAAGATCTTTTAAAAGATTAATGTCGGCTGAAGTCTGTTTTTCAGTTCCGTCCACCTGAATAATCAGCACGGCTTCACCATTAACAGGCAAAGCTGTTTTGGCATAATTTTGCACACACTTTATTGCACCCTTGTCCATAAATTCTATAGCGCGCGGAATAATGCGTTGCCTGATAATTTTAGAAACTGTTTCTGCGGCAGTCTCTATTTTTTTAAAAACAGCCAGCAGTGTTTTTACGGTTTCAGGCAGAGGAAGGAGGCGAAGAGTCATGCATGTAATAATGCCAAGGGTGCCCTCCGAGCCGACCATGAGTCTGGTGAGGTCATATCCCACAACGCCTTTTGCTGTTTTTACCCCTGTAGTTATCTTTTCACCTGTTGGGATAACCACTTCAAGGCCAAGCACATAATCCCGGGTTACTCCATATTTTACAGCCCTGGGACCGCCTGCACATTCCGCAAGATTGCCGCCCAGGGTTGAAAAATCGGAACTTGAAGGGTCAGGAGGATAAAAAAGACCCTCTTTTTCCACAGCCCTGTGGAAATTCCCTGTAACCACCCCTGGTTCAACTATGGCTATAAGATTTTCCTTGTCAATTTTACAGATTCGGTTAAATCTGGTCATAACAAGAACAACCCCACCTCTGACTGCAAGTGAGCCGCCTGTCATTCCAGAGCCGTATCCACGTGGAATCACATAAAATTTATGTTTACATGCAAGCTTTAATATGGCCGATACTTCATCTGTATCTTTGGGAAATACCACGGCATCAGGAAAATATTCTTTTTTTGTTGCATCATATGCATAGCATGCAAGATCTTCTTTTGCCCTGGTGCAGTATTGTGCTCCTGTAATTTTTTTGAGGTTTTTAAAAATCCTGTTATCTAAAGGCATATGCCGACCTTGCTGATTTAAAGTGGGCTGATTTAAAAAAAATTAAAATTTTCCTGAATCAATCTTATGGCACAAAAAATCCACCTGTTTTTTAATTGCACCCTTTTTACTTATTCCACGCTCAACAAGTTTTATGGAATGAATGGTTGTGGCATGATATCTGTTGAAAAATTTTCCTATAACCTGAAGAGGAGCATCCGTATATCTACGCATGAGATACATGGCAATCTGCCTTGGTCTGACAAAAATCTGTTTGCGTGAGCTAGAAACGATATCTTCTTTTTTAATGCTGAACTCTTTGCATACAAGATTTTTTATTGAGTCAATTGTAATTGCTTTTTTCGCTGTAACAATATTGCTAACCACGCTTTCAGCAAGTTTTATATCTATTGGAATTCCCAGGAGAGATGATTTTGCAGCAACTCCAAACATGCCCCCTTTAAGCTGTCTTATATTCTCCTGAAGTTCTGAAGCAAGGTATTCTATAACATCCCCTGGGAAATCATAACCCATACCGGCAATTTTCTTTTTCAGGATTTTAACTCTTGTTTTAAAACCAGGAGGCTCAATACAGGATATTATACCACCTGTGAGGCGAGACTTTAATTTATCATTTAGCTTGGGTATATCCGACGGGAGGCAACTGGATGAAAAAATAATTTTCTTTCCTGATTCAATTAATTTGTCAAGGGAGAAGGCAAGTTCAACCTGGGTTCGAGCCTTCCCGCTTATATAATGCATATCCTCAATAAGAAGTACATCGCATGAATCTGAGTATTTTTTTTTGAACTGGTTTATGGAATTATTCTGGAAAGAGCGAACCATCTCATTTGTATAATCTTCAGCCGTGATATAGTAGAGTCGGGTGGAAGGGTTCTCGGATAAAATTTTATTGCCTATGGACTGGGAAAGATGGCTTTTACCCATGCCTGTTTTTGAAGATAAAAACAAAGAAGGCTGCATTGTATTTTTTAAAGAAGCAAGGGAAAGAGCCGCAGAATATGCAAAATTGCTGTTCTCTCCAACAACAAACTGATCAAATGTAAATTCTTTTCTTAAAAATCTTCCCCTGTCAGGATATATATCAATATTTGATAGAGTTTTCTGGTAATTAACCTTTTCTTCCATATGGTCTTCAGTCTGAGCCTTACTGCTTTTGGGCGAAGCGCCTTCATTGGAAACAATAATTTTAAATTTGCAGGGTCTGTCTAATATTTTAACCATTTCAGATTCTATCATCGGCGCATATTGATTTAAAATTCTGTTTTTCGAAAAAAAATTAGGGGTTGCAAGCTCCATGCAATTTGTCGAAAAATTTTTAAACCGGATCGGATCAATCCACATCTTGTAAGAGTGTAAAGGAATCTGCTGCCTTATACTGGATTTTACTTTTTCCCAAATAGCTTTCATTATATAAAATATCCCAATATTTAAAAGATAAAAAAAATTGTAGAGTTTTAAAAGACTGCTTTGTGCAAAGTTAAAGATTTATTTTAAATCAATTTAAAATACGATTTTAATAAAGCTATTAAAAAAATGAGTCTGAAAAGTTCGATGTAGATATATATGAAAATATAATGTAAAAGAATTAAAAACAGGTTGGCTTTTAATGCTATCCGGCATGTAATGTCAAATCCGGTGAATCTGCTTTATTGATTGTTTTGCAAAAAAGTTTTTGTAGTTTATAACCATTTATTTTTGTTGATATAAAAAAAAACAATTTGGCAACATTCTTAAAATACACTCTTTTTTAATTTTTAAAAATTTATAAACATATTAGGCAGATCCATAGTTATCAACAATAATTAAACAATTGTGTTTTCTCCTAAAATCTAATAAAAGCTAATAAATTCTTTGATTTTTAAAAACAGAAGTTATATTTATCAAAAAGGACAGGGTAATTGTCAGGATAATATAATTAAACATCTAATAATAATGTAAATAAAATTTTAACAATTTTTTCGAAAATATTTTTTAAATACAAAAAAAATATAATTCTATTCATCCAATACGCTTAAATATTAATGCTTATCATATCAGTAAGATATGGCTTATGCTATGTGCTGCAGACTTTTAATTTTTTCCGGTTTAAAGCATGGTTCTACTTGATTTTTTTATATATATTTTAAATTTGTTAAGGTAAAAGAATATTTTATTAACATATTTCTAATATTTTTATAACATAACCATGGGCAAAATTTTTGTTTTAGAACCATTAGACACGATAACGTCCAATTAACTTCTTTTAAAAATAAACAGTTATGCTAAAAAAAATATATATACTTATCATCTTTTTTTTAATGTTTACAGGCTGCAATACAAAAAAAGAATTTTTCATAAAAGGTAAAACAATGGGGACAACCTTTCATATTACGGTTGTTGACTTAAATAAAAAAAGAATATCATCTTTGGAAAAAAAGATTTACAGCCGCCTTGAAGATATTAATATGAGTATGTCTACTTATATTAAAGGAAGTGAAATAAGCAGGTTTAATCAATTAAAGGCAACAGATGAAAAATTTTACATTTCAAAGGATCTTTTAAATGTCATGCTTGTTGCCCATGAACTTTATAAAATCACCCATGGCGCATGGGACGCAACCATGGAGGATTTAATAAACCTGTGGGGATTTGGGAACCAGGGCGTTAAAAATAAAATTCCGCCAAAAGAAGATATAAACAGGCTTTTAAAATGCAAGGGTTTTAAAAATATAATTATTTCAAAAAAAGGATATTTACAAAAAAAGAAGGCATGTATATCCATAGACCTTGCTTCAATTGCCAAGGGATACGCCGTTGATGAACTGGCAAAGCTTATAATATCAAATAAAATCAATGATTTTCTTGTGGAAATCGGCGGCGAGATATATGCTTCGGGCTGTACAAAAAATAAAACTCCATGGAAGATCGGAATTAACATGCCTGAAAAATTTTCAGGGATTAACCAGATTTATAAAATTGTTAAAATAAAAAATAAAGCTCTTGCAACCAGTGGCAACTATAGAATTTTTTTTGAGGATAAAGGAAAAAGATTTTCCCATATAATTGATCCTGAAACAGGCATGCCTGTTTTAAATTCAATAGCAAGCGTTTCAATTATGGCTAAAAAATGTATTCTTGCCGACGGTCTGGCAACCTCTATTATGGTTATGGGCCGTGAACGCGGAATTAAACTTGTAAACAGGCTTGAGGGGGTTGAATGCCTTATTGTTGTAAAAAATAATAATGGAGCGCTTATAAATTATTTTTCAAAGGGATTTAAAGTTGAAAGATAGATTGCTTTAATAAACTTAAAGGGGAATATATTGAACAAAAATGCTATAACATCCGACACTTCATTACGATCAGATTCCATTAACTACCAGTGGGTAATCTTCAGCATCTTAACAATGTCCCATCTGCTTATGGCAATGTGTTTTTTCTCATGGGGACCGCTGGGTTCAATTTTAAAAAACGAGTTTCAGCTCAATAACAGCCAGTATGGCATGGTTATATCTTCCATGTATCTGGCAATTGCCCTTATTTCATTTCCTTCGGGTATTCTTGTCGATAAATTTGGGGCAAAGCGTATGCTCATCGCAGCCACCATGCTAATGGGATCCGGCTTTGCAATTTTTTCAATAATACCAAGTTATTATCTGTTATTTCTTGCAGCGCTACTGGCGGGCAGTGGTTATGGGATGATAAACCAGATCAGCACAAAAGGTCTGATTTACTGGTTTGAGGTGCAAAAAAGAGGCACGGTTATGGGCATCAAGCAGACAGGTGTGACCGTTGGCGGCAGTCTTACAGGAATTTACATACCGTTTTTAAGTATTTATATGGGTTGGAATATAGCAGTATTATTGCTCAGTCTAAGCATTATCGCCATGGCAATAATCACCCTGTTTTTTTATAAAGAACAACCTGATATACATGAAGAATCTGCAAAGACAAAAGTCGAAGACGGTTCATCAAAATTTAATTTAAAAGAGCTGCTGCTTAATCCAAAGGTGTTAATTGTAATCTTTTTGCTCACCTTTCTTGCCATTGCCCAGGGTTCATTCACCTCTTTTCTTGTCTTGTACGGAGAAGAATCTCTTAAGTTGAGCAAAATTTTTGCAGGTAGCCTTCTCACATTTGCAATGGTGGGGGCGACATTTTCAAGAATATTTTTTGGGATAATGAGTGATCGTTTCTTTAATGGCAACAGGGTAATCCCACTTACCTTAATTATTTTTATTTCAGCTTTAAGCACTTTTTCAATGCTTTTTTTAAATGATACCACCCCGGCATGGGCAATAAGAGCTGTTGCGTTTTTTCTTGGAGCCGGCATACTCGGCTGGAACTCCCTTGCAATAATATATCTTGCGGAGATGACAAGCAGCGCCATGGCCGGGTCAATAATCGGTTTCTTTCTCGCTGTTGTCTGCGGAGCTCTCGTTGTAGGTCCTCCTGCCTTTGGTTATATTGCAGATTTAGCGGGCTATAATACAGCATGGCTTATTGTTGGCTCAATGCTTACAGCATCTTTTACAGGTTTTGTGATCATAGCAGTTAAAGAAAAAATGCAGGGCGTTTAATAAACAGGAAATAAAAAAAATATGAAACCAATAGTAGCAATAGTAGGCAGACCGAATGTAGGAAAATCCACATTTTTTAACCGCGTGATCGGCGCCAGGGATGCCATCGTGCAAAATTTTCCGGGAGTTACCCGAGATCGTCATTTTGGAGATGCCAAATGGGACGATGTAGAATTTACCATTGTGGATACAGGGGGGTTTTTGTGCGATGATGAAGATGATTTTGCAGAGCAGATACGTTTTCAGATTTTTCAGGCCATTTGCGATGCTGACAGCATCATTTTAATGCTCGATGGAAAAGAAGGGATCTCTCCATTTGATCATGATCTTATTGAAATTCTTCGGAAAGAGACAAAACCTGTTTTTTATGCTGTTAATAAAATTGACAGTCCTCAACAAGAAAAAAATCTTTTTGAATTTTACACACTTGGAATTGAAAAATTCTATCCGGTTTCTGCAGAGCATCGTTACGGCATAAACAGTTTTCTTACGGATCTTGTGAAAAATCTGCCGATATCTCCTCCCAAAGAGTTTGAACAGATAATTAAACTCGCTGTAGTCGGCAGACCCAACGTTGGCAAATCATCACTTATAAACCGCATTCTTGGTGAAAAGCGTTTGGTTGTTAGTGATATACCGGGAACTACAAGGGATTCCATCGATTCTCTTTGTGAAGTTAAAGACAAAAAATATCTTCTCATTGATACAGCCGGAATAAGACGAAAAGGCAGGGTAAAAAAAGGGGTTGAAAAATTTTCAGTAATAAAAACTTTAAGAAGCCTTGACCGGTGTGATGTGGCGCTTATTATTATCGATGCCTTTGAAGGCATAAAGGAGCAGGATATAAATATTGCAGGCTATGCTTATGAACGTGGCTGTGGTTGTGTACTGCTTTTAAATAAATGGGATATTGTTGAAAAAGACAGCAAAACAGCAAAGAGATATCTTGAAACATTAAGGATGGAGTCCAAATTTTTAAACTTTGCCCCTGCCCTTACCATTTCAGCCCTCACAGGTCTTAGAACCAAAAAGATTTTTTCTGAGGTCCAGGAGGTGTACAGACAGTACAGCATGCGTATAAGCACAGGCAAATTAAATAAAATCATAGGGCTTGCAATAGAAAAAAATGAGCCTTCCATGTTTAAGGGAAAACGTCTTAAATTTTATTACGCCACCCAGATTTCAACAAAACCGCCAACCATTATATGCTTTGTCAATTATCCTGAAGCCGTACATTTTTCCTATAAAAGGTTTCTGATTAACAGGATGCGGGAAGAGGCAGGGTTCGTCAACACTCCTGTCAATCTGATTTTTCGAAAGCGCACCGGACAGATCGACTTTAGCAAGAAAAAAGAGTATAAAAAAGACCGAAAAGCCAAAGGGAAAAAAAGCCCAAAAGCAAAAGAGAAAAAAGGCCAAAAAACAAAAGAAAAAAAAGGCCGAGAAAAAAAAGGCCAAGAAAAAAAAGGATAGCTATTGGATCTTTTTGAATTCAACGCAAAACAATCCATTGATGCATCAAAACCCCTTGCTGAAAAAATGCGTCCTGAAAGTTTCGAAGAATTTATGGGGCAAAGGCATGCCGCAGGGAAAAATTCCATGGTGTATCATGCCATAAAACAGGACAAAATTTTTTCAATGATACTCTGGGGGCCTCCGGGATGCGGCAAAACCACCCTGGCAAGGCTCATTGCCAGGGAAACGGATTCTTATTTTGTTCAGTTTTCTGCAGTTCTTTCAGGAATCAAACAGATAAGGCAGGTTATTGAGGAGGCAAAAAACCAACAGAACCTTTATGGAAAAAAAACCATACTCTTTGTTGATGAAATTCACAGGTTCAACAAAGCTCAGCAGGATGCATTCCTTCAGCATGTGGAAAGCGGGCTTTTGACCCTTGTGGGCGCCACCACGCAGAACCCTTCTTTTGAGGTTATTCCTGCATTAATATCAAGATGCCGGGTTATTACATTAACCTCCCTTTCATCGGAAGATATGGCGGATATCTTAAACAGAGCTATAGAGAACAAAACAAGAGGCTTGGGCAATTTGAATGTAAAATTAACAAAAGATGCCATTGATCATATTATTCAAATTTCCCGGGGAGACGCACGCTCTGCCTTAAACAGCCTGGAAATAGTGGCATCCATATTTATTTTAAAAAATGAAAATTCAGATGGCAAACCGGTCTCCATTAATGTAAAGGATCTGGAAACAGCTTTGCAGAAAAAGGCTTTGCTATATGACAAGTCAGGGGAGGAACATTATAACCTTATATCGGCATTTCACAAAAGCATGCGGGGAAGTGACCCCGACGCAGCCATTTACTGGCTTGTGCGCATGCTTGATGCCGGAGAAGACCCCAATTATATTGCACGAAGGATGGTGAGATTTGCTTCAGAGGACATTGGTAATGCCGAACCTGCTGCCCTTGAAGTTGCATTAAATGCAGTTAAAGCTTTCAGGTTCCTTGGACATCCCGAGGGGGACCTTGCCCTTGTGCAGGCGGCGGCATATCTTGCGACAGCTCCTAAAAGCAACAGCCTTTATTCGGCGTTAAAAAGTGTAAGAAAAGATGTTGATCAATCAGGTCCATTGCCTGTACCGTATAATATACGTAATGCCCCGACAAACCTTATGAAAAATCTGGGTTATGGAAAAAATTACAAGTATGCCCATGATTATAAGGATGCCTATGCTGCTCAGGATTATCTGCCTGACAGACTTAAAAAAAGAATTTACTATAACCCCACGGAAAGGGGATATGAAAAAACAATAAAAGGCAGACTCGACAGATGGAGGGCTCTGAAAGAAAAAATACGAAAATTGAGGTAATGCGGTTTGCAGTTTACGGTTGCCGGTTTAATTTTTTTATCAATTTATTTTGGGATAAGGAGGTGTTTTATGAAATCTTTGGTTGTTTATTCAAGTCAGACAGGTAATACCAAAAAATTAGCTGAAGCTGTGTATGATGCCCTGCCGGATGAAAAGGAAATTTTTCCGATTACCCAGGCAAAAGATCCTGCAGAATATGATTTTGTTGCAGTGGGCTTCTGGTTTATGGGGGGGAAACCTGATCCGAACACATTGCAGTACCTGCCAAAAATAGGTGCCAAAAAACTGTTTTTATTTGGCACCCATGGAGTGCCCAAAGACTCGCCTGAAGCGGCAAACGGAATGAATGTTGCCAAACAGCTCGCTTCCACGGCCGAGGTGGTTGGAAGTTTCAACTGTTCGGGTGAGCTTAGCCCAAAACTGCTTGAGATGGCTGCAAAAGAGACAAACCTGCCGCCCTGGCTTAAGGATACGTCAATATCCAGGGGGCACCCTGATGAAAATGACATTAACGAGATTAAAGAGCTTGTAGCAAAGGCTGCTGAGAACTTTTAAAATTGGCTCTGTTTGTTAAAGTTTTCTGGTTTTGACCCTGTTCCTGCGTTTTCTTTTTGAAGGTCTTTTGCTGGGTCCCTTTTTTTTTGTGGTTGGGACCCAGCCCTGATTTTCTTCAGTCTCCATATCGTCAAAATCAAAAAAAGAGGCCATTTCCATCTTGCTTTCAAATTCCCTGGAGCCGATTGTAGCTGCTCCATGTGATTCGGAAAAATTGATAATGTCACGGTCTGAACTTACAACAAGCGCTTTTTCTCTTTGGGAGCCAGCCATTTTTTTTATCAAATCATCCGCAAGCTCTCCTTTTCGTGAAAATTTTATTTCAATACCTTTTACTCTATCCCTGTGTTGTAAAAAAAAAGGAGCATCGGTTCCATCAAAGACAACTGTTATTTTATGTTTTTTAAGCTTTTTATACTCTGCCAGGATTTCAACAAGTGCGTCTCTTCCCATTTGTATATCCTGCATATCAAGGGTTCTTAAGCTGTCCGACTGTCTGATCAGATTATAACCGTCTATTATTATATGAACTGCCATTATAAATTAAAACTCATATCTGTTGAAAATTTTAAAAAGCAAAAATATTACATATTAAAGGTAATAGGGCAATGTAAAAACTGGCAGTATTTAAAACCACCCTGGAATATTTTTTTATTCTTGTTAGGTTTCCTTTTTTATGTTTTTATATCTGCTTATAAAATTTAAGAAAAAGTGCAGATTAAAAATGAATAAAAAATGGGAAATACTTGCGCCTGACAAAATATTGGTTAAAAATATATGCAGACAGGTTAAATGTTCTCCAGTAACTGCTTCAATTCTCGTTAACCGCAGCATAGTAACACCCGAACAAGCTCATAATTTTTTAAATCCATCCTTATCTAATATTCGTTCGCCTTTTTCCATAAAAGATATGGATATAGCCACAAGACGGATTTATGATGCAATAACCGGTAATGAAAAAATACTGATTTTTGGTGATTTTGATGTTGATGGAGTAACAGCCACAGTTATCCTTTTGGAATTTTTGCGATACTGCGGTGCAGACGCATCTTATTATATCCCCCACAGGACTAAAGAAGGCTATGGATTCCAGAAAGAACATATTGAAAAAATTGCATCTCCTGCAGGGATAGATCTTATTATTACTGTTGATTGTGGTTCCGATAGTATAAATGCGATTAAAGCAGCCGGTTATGCAGGGATCGATGTTATAATAACAGATCATCATAATATAAAAGAAAGACCCGAACATGCAGTTGCCGTAATTAATCCCAAACAGAACGGCTGTGAATCAGGATTTAATAATCTTGCGGGTGTGGGTGTGGCTTTTTATCTATTGATTTCTCTTAGAAAGCATTTGCGTGACAATGGTTTTTGGCAAAACATGCCTGAGCCGGATCTTAAAAATTTATGCGATCTTGTTGCCCTTGGAACGGTTGCCGATATTGTTCCCCTGGTTGATGAGAACAGGATACTGACAAAAACCGGAATAGATATTATTAATTCACAGGCCGTATCATCGGACAGTCCATTCAGCAGGCCCGGAATAAAGGCTTTGGTTGACGCAAGCAAAATTAACGAGAATTCTGTTGATTCAGGTGATATATCATTCAAGCTTGCTCCGAGAATAAATGCTGTGGGAAGAATCGGCCATGCAAATACAGCCGTGGAGCTTCTGACAACAAAAAATTTGCAGTCAGCAAAAGATTTAAGCATGGCTCTTGAAAATGCAAATACCCAAAGACAAAATATTGAAAAAATCCTGTCTGATAAAATTTTGCAGCATATTGAAATAAACCCGCATCTTTTAAAAAGTAATTCCCTTGTACTTGCAGGACAAAACTGGCACGAAGGAGTTTTGGGCATAGTCGCTTCAAGGCTTGTTAAAAAATTTTATGTGCCGGTGGTGCTTATAAGCATCAATGGATCTTCAGGAAAAGGTTCGGCAAGAAGTATAGCAGGTTTTAATATTTATAAAGGCTTTGATGAATGTTCTGAACACCTGGAAAGCTTTGGAGGACATACAATGGCGGCAGGCTTGATTGTCAGGCCTGAAAAAATCACAATTTTTAAAAAAAAATTTGAAAAAACAGTGTCTGAAATGACAAGACCGGATGATTTTGTACCCACTATTAATATAGATCGTGAACTAAAATTTGATGAGATATCGTCAAATTTCATAGATGCTCTTGAATGTTTAAAACCTTTTGGCCAGGGCAACCCCGAGCCCCTCTTTATGGCAAAAAACGTAAAAGTTTTATTTTCAAAAATTGTCGGCGAAAAACACAGAAAAATGCTTTTGCAGCAGCCCTGGGGCAAAACAGACAATAAGATTAATGCTATCTATTTTAATATAGACCCTGATGCCCCATTAAGCGATTATTATGAAAGAATAGCATTCACCCTGCAATGGAACCACTGGAAAGGAAGTAAAACAGCCCAGATTATTATTAAAGCATCGTAATTAGGGTGCCTCTATCCGGTTTTCCTTTGTTTGCAATAAAAAAGCTAAATTTTCCTTGCAATCATTTTTTGTTGCAACTACTATGGCTAAAAATATTTTTAGTATTTGTTGCTTTTTATTTTAATAAAAAAGAGACCTTTGAAAAGATCTCAAAAAAGGGAAGTCCAATGGGCAAGGTGTTTAGACCCAGCAATCGTGAAGCTGGTATAATTTCAAAAATTGAATCGGCAAAGGAACATGCCCGAAGGAAAGCCTTAAAAAGGGTAAAAGATAATATTGACGTCTTATGCAATGCCATTGCTTCAAAACTTATTGAGAATAATCTTGTTGAAACCACAAATCAGAACGCCATAGAGGAACAGATTAAATTATGTCTTGAAAAGCTGAGTCATGCAGATGATTTTGACATAGATTATCAAATAGCTCCATATAGAAAGCTTGTTCCCCAACCGCATATTGTAAGCATATATGTTACCTCCTTTGTTCTTGAACAGCTAATTAATAATAAATATGTAGTAGATATATTCGGGTCGGATGAAGAGATATATCTTACAATAGATAAGCAGGTTCAAAAAACCCTGTTGGAATAATGAGACCAATCCTTCATCCCAGACTGATTAACGGACCTTTTGATGATCCAGGTCTGTTTGTTCCGTTTTTTTTTGAAAAACGGGCAGTTATTTTTGATTTAGGCGATATATCCGCACTCTCACCAAAAGACATCCTGAAAATAAGCCATATTTTTATCTCCCATACGCATATTGATCACTTCATAGGATTTGACAGAATTCTTCGTCTTGTCCTGGGTCGGGAAAAGGAACTTTATATATATGGTCCCAAGGGTATTTGTAAAAATGTTGAGGGGAAAATGGCAGGCTATTCCTGGAACCTCGTGGATAATTTTAATAAACGATTTATTTTGAATGTAGCCGAGGTACATGAAGAAACAGTTATTATTAGGCAGTATAAATGTGAAAATAGATTCATACCTGATAAAGAGCCGTTAATTTTTCCCTTTAAAGGCGTTTTGCTTGATGAACCGGGAATGTCCGTTTCCGCGGAGGTTCTCGACCACTCCATACCCTGTCTTGGATTTGCCATAAAAGAGAAGTTTCATGTTAATATAATAAAAGAGAAACTTGTCGAATTAGGGCTTGAAACCGGTCCATGGTTAAGGGAATTCAAAGAAACTTTATATGCCGATATCAACTCAAACAGAGAGTTTAAGGTTCCCATGGGAGGGGATGATAAAAAAGTAAAAAAATTTCTGGTCGGAGACCTTGCCAAAAAAATTGCGCTTATAACACCTGGCCAAAAAATCACTTATATTACTGACGTTATATACAGCAGGTTTAATATTAACAAAATTGTTGAGCTTGCAAAAGGCTCTGACCATCTTTTTATCGAAGCTGCATTTCTTGATCAAGATAAATTACTGGCAAATGAAAAATATCATCTTACTGCAAAACAGGCTGGAATAATTGCCGGTAGGGCAAGAGTAAAGAGATTTACAATATTCCATTTTTCGCCAAGATATACAGGTCTGGAGCATCTGTTACATGAAGAAGCTGAAAGATCGTTCAATGAGTTTTGTAGAAAAAACTCGGGTTAAGCGATTAAAATTGCAGACAGCTGTTTTAAGATAAAGTTAACCGTATAATTATAATGCAAATAACAGGACAAATAGGCAGAAAAACCCTAAAATCCGTCAACCACATATCAAATCTTTGTGCTTTGACATATAAACTGCTCAGGCTGCTTGTGCAAAAACATGAAACAGGCAGGGCATTAATGAAAAGGGTTGTAATCGAGCAGATCTATTTTACTGCTGTGGAAGCTCTTTTGATTATTATACCGATAGCCCTTATTGTGGGCAGTATGCTTATTATACAGTTTGCAAAACTTTCAGGCCAGTATGACCTTGGTAAAACAATGGTGCTTATTATTATAAGAGAATTAGGGCCGATGATTACAGCGCTTATTGTTATTCTAAGATCAGCAACTTCAGTAGTAATAGAAATTGGATACATGAATGTTTTCAATGAAATAGATGCCATAGAAATGGCAGGAGTCGATCCTTTGAGGTATGTATGTCTGCCAAGGTTGATAGGTATTACATCTGCTGTTTTTTGTCTTTTTATTGTTTTTGATCTTGTTGCCATAATCGGCGGATATGCAGTAATATGGACGACAACATATATTCCTGTGGGGAATTTTTTGGCGCAGATTGGAAAAGCCTTAACATTGGATGATATAATATTAAGTGTTATTAAAGCGTTGTGCTTTGGAATTACTATTACAGTAACATGTATATACCATGGTTTCAGCGTAAAAAAACAGATTACAAACATACCTGTGGAAACCTCCAGGGCGGCGATAGAGTGTTTTTTCTATTGCCTGTTAATTAACCTTGTAATATCAGTTCTTTTTTATATATGAACTTAATTGAACTTTCCGATTATACGGTTGTCCCGGAAGGCAGCGGAAACGGCATTAAAGAATGTAACTTTTCAATTTCACGGGGTGAAGTCTGTTGCATATCAACAGACAATCCTGATGATGCCAGGCTATTTCTCAAAGCGCTGGCCACACTAGTTCATCCTTTACAAGGGATTTATCGTTATAATAATAAACAGATTGATTTTTCAGACAAATATAACCTCCTTGCATACAAAAAGAAAATAGGTTATGTGGGAAATGATTCTGCAATGGTAAGCAACAGGACAGTAAGGGAAAACCTGTTGCTTATGAGGAATTATTTTGAGGATTCCATGTCCATTGAACTTGATGAAAATGCAATGCAATTATGCGAAGCCTTTAATATTCTTGGCAGGCTTGATTCACGTCCTGGCATGTTGGATCATCTTGAACTCAAAGTTGCTATTACAATTCGCGAGCTGACCAAATCACCTGATATCCTTATAATGGAACATCCCGAAGAGCTCATGGTTAAAGGGCATTCTGCTTTTTTAGACTATATTAAAAAAAAATTTTCGGCGGGGTTACCGGCAGTTTTTATTTCCAATGACCGGAATATTAAAGAAAATATTTCCAATAAAAAAATTCTTATAAAAAATGGTAGGTTATCAACGGAAGAGTAGCTGTTTTTTAAAAATTTTTTAATACCATGGATCTTGAATTTAACAGAAAAGAAAAAGTTGTAGGTATATTTATTATAGCTGTGGCGGTTCTCCTCTTTAGCACTATAATTATAATCGGCAGGGGTAAGGACTGGTTTAAAAAATATAATATATACTATACGACATTTGCTGAAAGCTACAACCTCCAGCCAAATGCATCCGTCAAGCTGCATAATGCTGAAATAGGCAAGGTTAAAAAAATCACGCTTGTGGAAGACAAGGTGAAGGTTAAGCTGGCTGTGTTAACTGAATATGCTTACAGAATCAGAAAAGGGACAAAGACAATCGTTACCAGCCCCACCTTCATAGGGTCAGAATATGTTTCCATAATCCCTGGAAATTCCAGGCTTCCCATGATTGAAAAGGAAGGTGAAATACCATCTGAAGAAAAAAAATCCCTTTCAGATTTTTTAGATGAGCTTGAAATTAAAAAGATAGGAGCTGAGATTGTTAATGCCGTACAGGTTCTGACTGAAACAGTTCAAATTTTAAGAGACCCTGATGGTCCCTTATTCACTGCTCTTAAAAGTCTTAATAATTTACTTGTCAGTGCCGAGAGTATTACAGAAGACTTACAGGCCGGTAAAGGAACAATAGGAGATATATTAAAATCAACAGAACTGCTGGACAAAATCATGGATAGTATTGATAAAACAGGAGTTATTATTGATGATATTGCCATGGCTTCAGCCAAAGCACCGGAAACAGTTGATATGGCTATGGAAAGCCTTGCAATAACACATAATATCGGAAATAGTCTGTTTGAAAGTACCAAAAAATTTAAAGGTGCTCTTAATGATGTTGAAGAGAGCCTTGCAGCCCTCAAAGCCATGTTGAAAAATTTTGAAGAGGGCAGCAGGAATGTGCCGGATATTACCAGGAGTACAAAAAATGGAATACATAAAATCATTGAAGGGGTTGATGATATAAACAGGGTTGTAAAGTCTATGCAAAAAAGCATACTGATTCGTTCAAATCTGCCTGAAGAGCCTGAGGGAAAAAATATGGATGCAGGATTGAGAAATTAATTTTTTAAAAAATGTTACTTGCCAATTTAACAAAAAAATATTTTTTTATCTTTTCAGTTGCAGCATTTTTTCTGATTATGCCCGGCTGCATGATAGCGAACAAAACCAGCAATTTTTTTTATAATAAAATTAAAAAAGATGGTGTAAGCAGCACTGTAATATTAAATCTTTCAGGCAGACATGGGATTTTATTAAAAAAGAATATCATAAGAGAACTTGAGCCGAACAAACGTATTATAATAGTTGATATAGCCCAAAATAAAAAGAAGGCGGATTTTATAGTTTGCGGAAGTGTACAGGTTCGGATAAAGGATAAGCCATGCACCGGTCGGATGAGAGTAGAAAAAAGTACTGGCCAGTATAAAAAAACAAGGAATGCATCCGGTGTCTGGCAAGACAGGGAAATCAAGCGCATTGAGATTATACAGGTCCAAAATATAAACAGAAGTGCATCCTTTACATTTGATTTTTATATTTATGATATAGAAAAAGACAAGATTATTGCAGGGCAAAAAATTATTGAAAAGTACAACAAAAAATTTGGTAATAATAGCAGGAGCGGCGTTAAAAATACCAGTCTGCCCCAGCGAACTCTAACAATCAACAGCATGGCTGAAAATGTTGCTGTAAAGTTTGCCAAAATATTGAAAGAAATAATTTATTAAAGAATATTAGGAGGTTATGCTATGGATTGGGGGATGGAAAATCGTTTATCAAGGCTTATTAAATCTGATGGACACTGCATATTTTTGCCAATAGATCATGGTTATTTTCAGGGTCCTACGTCAAAACTGGAAAAACCAGGTGATACTATTCGACCTCTGGTTCCATTTGCAGACGGTCTGTTTGTTACGCGCGGGGTCCTTCGGTCCTGTGTTGATCCGGCAAATAGCCCTCCAGTTATATTGAGGGTATCGGGGGGCTCCAGTATAATCGGAAAAGATCTTGCCCATGAAGCATTAACTACATCAATCCAGGAGGCCATAAGACTGAATGTGGCTGCTGTTGGAATGTCTATCTTTGTAGGCAGTGATTACGAGTATGATTCCCTGGTAAATCTTGGCAAGCTTGTAAATGAATGTGAAAACTACGGAATACCTGTTATGGCTGTAACCGCAGTTGGAAAAGAACTGGAAAAAAGAGACGCAAGGTATCTTGGGCTGTGCTGCAGAATCGCTGCTGAATTCGGGGCAAAGGTCGTAAAGACTTACTGGTGTAAAGATTTTGAAAAAGTGGTTAATGGATGTCCTGTTCCGGTAGTAATGGCAGGCGGTCCAAAGTGTGAAACCGAACTGGAAGTGTTTGAGTTCGTCCATGACGGCATGCAAAGAGGAGCAATAGGATTAAACCTGGGCAGAAATGTCTGGCAGCATGAGTATCCTCTTCCAATGATCAAGGCTCTTCGGGCAATTATACACGAAAAGGCTTCGATTGAGGATGCAAGAGAGATATTTGAACAAACAAAAAAAGAGTTATAATAGATAGAGTTTATTATGAAAAATTTTTATAATGACCAGGAAGCTGCCGCTTTTATTCAAAAATATCCTGACTTGCCTGAAGAGTTGTCCCTGAGGATATATACATCACGTCTTACAGGTAAAGACCGGAATCTTGTTTTACACGGCGGGGGGAATACCTCTGTAAAATTAAAACATAAAGATATTTTTGGTAAAGAAAATAATGTGCTTTATGTTAAGGGAAGCGGCTCAGACCTTTTGACCATAGAGCCGGAAGAGTTTGTCGGCCTTAATATTGATCCTTTAAAAGAGCTTGTTAAATTCAACGAACTTTCTGATAAGGATATGGAAAACCAGCTTCAGCGCAGCAGGATAGACTGCCGCGGCCCGGCTCCTTCTGTTGAAGCGCTTGTTCACCTGTTTCTTCCCCATAAATTCATAGATCATACCCATGCTGACTCTATTCTTTCTCTAACCAATCTGGAAAACGGCATGGATGTGATAAAAAGGGCGCTTGGGAATAAAACGGCTGTAATTCCATATATAATGTCAGGTTTCCCACTTGCAAAAGCTGTGTTTAAAGAGTTTGAAAAAAAACCGGATATTGAAGCAATTGTGGTTCAGAATCATGGGATATTCACCTTTGCTGAATCTGCCCACGAATCATATGAGCTAATGACAGATTATGTCAGCCTTGCCAAAAAATATATCAGAAAACATGCCAAAAGAAATGTTTTAGATCTGACACCCATTGAAATTAATGAAAATAATGAATTTGATATCAGCACTTTTGCCCAGGCCATACGGGGAACATGCGCCCACATAACTGATGATGGATTTTTCAGGCGGTATTACGTTGAAACCCGAACATCTCCGGAGCTGATCAATATATCTGTTTCAAAAGAGGCAGCAGAATTTTGCATGTCCGGTGTTTTAACCCCTGATCATGTTATAAGGACAAAAAACCGTATATTATACTTAGCGTCCATGCCTGAAAGTCTTGATGAACTGAAAAATATTGTGGCAAAAAAAGTGGATGAATTTAAACAAGACTACCATTATTATTTTAAAAAGCAGACTGAAAAAACAAAGGGGGACTTTGTTTCGCTTGATACCTGTCCCCGCATTTTTTTAATTGCAAACATGGGCATTGTTGCACTTGGTTCCACCATAAAGGATGCTGTCGTCAACGCCGACATAGCCGAGCATACTCTACTGGCAAAGTTTAATTCCTGGACTGTGGGCGAGTATGCTCGGATTTCCGATTCCCATATTTTTGACATGGAATACTGGGCATTTCAACAGCGAAAAGTTACAAAAAAAAATCATGCCACTTTACATGGTCAGGTTGCGCTTGTTACAGGCGCAGGTGGAGCCATAGGACTTGGCATCGCGAAACAGCTTCTTGCAGCAGGCGCAGTGGTGGTGTTATCTGATATTGATCAAGATCGTCTAAGGAAAGTAAAGGAAATTTTATCGGAAAGATTTAACAAAACAGATATAGAGACACTGCCCTTTGACGTTACGGACTTTCATGAGGTTGGAAAAGCTTTTAACGAGATATGCCGCAGGTTCGGAGGCATTGACCTTGTGGTTCCAAACGCAGGCATAGCCCATGTAGCCAGGATTGAAGATTTAGAGACTGAAAAATTTGATCAGGTCAATGCTGTTAATCTTAAGGGAACTTTTAATGTCATTAAGGCTTCCATACCTGTTTTCAGGCTTCAGGGTTCAGGAGGTAATATAGTCTTAATAAGTTCGAAAAATGTATTTGACCCAGGCGCTGCATTTGGAGCTTACAGCGCTTCAAAAGCAGGAGCTCATCAAATAGCCAAGATAGCAGCCCTTGAGCTTGCCGAATTAGGAGTCAGGGTAAATATGATCAACCCTGATGCAGTATTTGGCGAAGGAGATATAACATCCAAGCTGTGGGATCTTATCGGACCCGACAGGATGAAATCAAGAGGGCTGGATTCTGAAGGCTTGAAAGAGTACTACAGGCAGAGGAATCTTTTAAAAACCAGGGTGTCTGCTGAACATGTGGGGAATGCGGTTGTTTTTTTTGCCGGCAACAAAACACCAACAACAGGAGCTTCTTTGCCTGTTGATGGTGGTATATCAGGGGCTTTTCCCCGGTAAGACTTACAATAAACAGGTAAGACTTTTGTGAAAACGCCCCTTTAGTACAATTTTAAAAAGTCAGGTTTACATAAAAAACCATTGAATCTTTTAATTTTTAGCAAATTCAAAAATATTGCCGCAGACCTTCCATTTATCATCCTCTTTTACCACTTTAATTATTTTGTCGATTTTAAAGGATTCTCCAGTGAACAAAGAGCGTATAAAAGGCTTTCGTTCACAGGTTAAATGGATTTCGGCATTACTGTCATCTTTTGATATCGTGTGTGTTTTAATATGAGTAAGACAATTTTTCATATAACTCATGCGAAAACCGCGGTCTTTTGCTTCCTGAGCAACTTTGTCTATATATTGCCCTACAAAATTGTTATCTTCAGAGGACAAAAGCTCATGGCAAAGCCTGTTTGCCATTGAATCGTCCAATTTGTAATAGGCTTTATAAAATTCAACAACCGCCTTGTTTGGAGTGTCTTGGGATTCAACATGACTGAGTGCCAGTTGTAATAAACAGCCAAGCATTATGGTAGCAATTATTGCTATCCCCTGACCGGATTGAGACATGTAGTATATCCTCCTTTAACGAGATCTTTAAAAAAAACTTTCTCATTTAACATTTTTCTAAAGCTCTCTTGATAAATAAATTAAAACAAAAAACTTAATCTTATAGGTACCATGAAAGTTTAATTTGTACAAGACCTGTTTTATATGAAAATGATGAATTAAGGAAGCCTGCTGATTTATAAGATAGCATTATTTTACTTTCTGTAATTTTTCAAGCAGAGCCTGAGCTTTTTGAATGTTTTTCTTCGCTTCTTTATGGACAGGATTAAGATTCAGCGTCTTTTCCCATTCTGATATCGCTTTGTTCAACTTTTCATTAACAAAATATTTTACTCCGCGTTTGTAATGGCTTTCAGCCTGTTCGTTAAGTAGTTTCCGAATATTTATAATAATTTTTTTTACATCTTTATAATCAGGGTTTACCTTGTAAAACATTTTAATTGCTTTAAAATATTTTTTTTGACTGCACAGTTTTATACCCTTTGCGTAACATACCTCATCCGAGAACTTTTCTGCTTCCTGAATCTGTTTTTTAATAATCTCTTTTATAATATGTATACGATTTTTTACATCTTTATATTCCGGATTAAGATTGTGGAACATCTTTAATGAATTAAAATATTTTTTTTGCTGAAAAAAGTTTTCTCCTGACTGATAATAAGAAATATCTGCAAGTTTGGCAGCCTCCCTGTTTTCAGGGTCATTCTTTAAAATATTAACCAGAATAATTAAAGCGCTGTCATAATCTTTCCTGTCAATAAGGGCATTTGCCACAATGAGCTCTTTTTCATCAGCGCGTAACGGTTTTTTAATTTTTTTTGGAATAACTGGCAGATTAAGAATTGTCCCAGGTTTTAATTCTGTTTGAGCATTAACTTTATTAAAATACAAAATTAAAAACCCCTTTTCATTGTCATTATAAATCTTTTTGGCAATACTTTTAAAGGTATCCTCTTTTTTGACCTTGTATTTAATAAAATTACTGCTGTATTTGTTTTTTTTCAAATATTCAAGAGCATCATAATTTTCAGGATTATATCTCAAAGCAGTCAGAAATTCTCTTTGGGCGGCTCCACAGGATTTTTTTTCATAATAAAGTATACCCTTTTTTAAATGGCTTTCAGATTTATGGATAATAGTTTGTTTTAAACTCGCAATTTTTTCTGTAATTTTTCTATTTTCAGGATTAAGTTCAGCAGCTATGTTAAAATAAAAAAGTGCTATATGTAATTCGTCTTTATTATGGTATTCTACAGCTATCTCATAAAAATGATGATGTTTTTGTGGAGTTACATCAGAGGGAATATTGATAAGACCGCTGCATCCTGAAAAAAACACAGCAGAAACCAGTATTAATTTTAACGCAATTTTATTCATTCAATATCCTTTTTTAAATATATAAAGATTTTTTTTAAAATTTTCCAGATCATAATCCCCATAAATTACACAGCGATTAATATTATATATATCCACAAAAAAAGGATTTTCTCCACGATTTGTTGTAAACCCTGCTCTATACCCGTGCTTTTTCAACATGGCAACAACAAGATGGTTTGTTTTACCATAAGGATAAGCAATATATCTGCATTCTTTGTTTAATTTTTTTTTAATTAATTTTTTTGAATCCACAAGTTCCCTTTCCAGGGCATTAAAATATTGAAAAAAAGATTCATCTTTTTTTTCTTTTGTAAGGTTTCTGTGCGTTAAAGTCTGGCACTGAATGTCAAAACCCTCTTTTTCAAGAAATCTGATCTGTTCCCATGACAAAGCCTTTTTGCCGCCTGTAAAACCGGTATAAATAAAAACAGTGGCAGGGAATTCGTATTTTTTTAATATTGGATAAGCTATATCAATAACAGAACTCCATCCCTCATCAATTGTAATGGCTACTGATTTTTCAGGTATCTGTATTTTAAAATCAAAAAAATATATCAGTTGATCAAGGGTAATAACTTTATAGCCGTTTTCTTTAAGAAACCTCATCTGTGCTTCAAAACCCGCTTGGCTTATAATGGATTTATTATTACCGGCAACGCCGAATCTTTGATATGCAAGTACAGGAACAGTTTGATATCCCATGGGATAGAGACCGCCTAATCTAAAGGGTCGCAAAGGGATCACTATCTCTTTGTCCGTTGTTGGATTTTCAATATTGTTAAATTCAGCAATCATCCATGCTTTAGAAGAATCATTATAGTATTTTTTGGCAATAGATTTTAAACTGTCATTTTTTTCAGGTTTAACAATAATAAAATTATTATATATGCGTGGATTTTGACTATATGTTTGTGCCTTTTTATTAATAGAGCATGAGGATAAAATAATAGAAAAAAATAAACACAGCCCTGCAATAAAAATATCCCTACCAGTATTCAATTGAAACATTTCAGTTCTCCTCCATTCTTATTATTTTAAATGTTTCAACAGGTTCTGCCTTGCCCTTTATTTTTTTAGGACCAAGTGCTTCAACTTTTATTTCGTCTCTGAGGTGATCATAAACGGTTTTACTTATAATAACCTCTCCTGGACCGGCCAGACTGCTTAATCTTGAAGCGACATTAACGCTGTCTCCTATTACTGTATATTCCATTTTTTGCTGGGATCCTATATTTCCGGAAACAACAATCCCTGAATTAACTCCTATCCCAATTTTAGAAAGAAGACTGTTTTTTTTATTACTCTCAAATCTTTTTTGCAGAGCAATTGTTGCCATCATGGCTCTTTTAGCATGATCTTTTTGAAAAACCGGTATTCCGAATACTCCCAAAACAGCATCTCCTATAAACTTGTCAACATACCCTCCGAAATATAGTATTGTATTGGTAGCTATTTCAAAATATTCATTAAGATTTTCAACGACCTCTTCAGGTTCCTTTGTTTCAGCATATGCTGTAAAACCCCTTACGTCTGTGAAAATTATTGTGGCTTCATTTTTGACACCTTTAAGCCACTCGCTTTCAGGGTTTGAAATTATCATTTGCAGGATGTCAGAGCCGATATACTTTCCAAAAGACTCCTTCATTAAGGCATTCATGTTTAATTCATCACTCATCTTATTAAATGCCAGGCCAAGAGTTCCAAATTCATCCTTTCTATTTATTTTTACTTTATGTTTATAATTCCCTTTGCCTATTTCCTGTATGGCAATTAACAGCTCGGAAAACGGATTTGAAAACCAGAGCCCTATTAGTATTGCAATTCCAATGCCAACTGCAATAATAAACAAAGCCTTTATAATTATCAGGTCTCTGTCTTTTTTAATTGCCCTTTCAATAAAGTCAATTGATACTCCAACATGCACTTCACCAAGTTCTTTTCCTTTAAAAACAACAGGTTGTATTAAATTTAGGATTTTTTCGCCGGTTGGTAGCGTACAGTTAAAATATGTAACCTTTTTTTCGTGTTTTACGTTGCTCTTAACATAATTATTTTCCAGGGCGCTGCCGATCTTATTTAAATCAGTATGCGCCATTATTATTTTGTCATTGTTCAAAATAAGAGCGTAGAAAATTCCCTCAACATCTGAAGCTTCTTTAATTAGTGTATTGAGTCTTAAAATATTATTTTCAAGAAGCGGAACGCTTGAATTATTTACAAAATAGTTTAAACTTATTTTTCCGATTTTAACAGTCTGCATGTATAGACTTTTTTTTTGCCTGCTAAGATTTGTATAGCTTGACAAAAATATTATCAGAATAATAAGAAATGTGGCTGCAATAGACAACTGCATCCAGATCGGCAGACCAGGATTTGGCAGTTTTTCATAAAATGTTCCCCGCTTTTCAGTTATAAGTTCTTTTATGTTATCTTTTAAAGAAGTTACATTTATTTTATAGCTTTCGTTTATCGTTTTTACAATTTTTTCTTCAGAAGCATAACCAAGGTTAACTATTACCTGCCCCAGCCGTACCAGCCTGCCGGCATTGTACAGCGTTTCTTTTTGCACAGTAAGAGCTTCCTGGAGCTGATTTTCAGTTATAATGCCTTTATCTTTTAAAATTTGTCCAATGAGTTTGTCATAAATATAGGAATGCTTTAAGAATTTTCTTTTAATTTTATAAAAATTTTTTTTTATAAAGTTTGCGATAAATTTCATAACCAGTCCTTAAGGGCAGGAAACATATATTTTGATACATTTGAAAAACCGTAAAATGGCATATCAAGGCTGACAGCAGGCATGATCTTTTTTTAAGGCAGCTTGATCTTTTTTTAAAATTAGGCGATAAAAGCTTAATGTTCAACCCATTTTTAAAATGAGACCTTTGCTGCAAAATCTGTTTTTATAATTTTTAGTTCCACTAATATTGATATATGACACAACAAAAATCAATAAAAAAGCTTTCAAAATTTTTATCCTATGTTCTTGGCAGAAATCCATATGAATTCGGCATAGTTTTGGATGATGACGGTTTTGTTAAAATAAAAGAATTGATTAAGGCTGTTTGCGAAGAAAAAGAATGGAAGTATGTGCAAAAAAAACATATAAATGAAATTATTTATACCCTGCCCAGTCCTTTAATTGAAGTCAAAGAGGATAAAATACGTTCAATTAATCGTGATAAATTTTCAAAATTTTTTGACAATAAAAAATCCCCCAAACTTTTATATGCATGTGTAAGGTCAAAGGCCCATGCCTTTGTGCTTGAAAATGGAATAACACCTTCAAAATACAGGGATATTATAATGTCATCGGATCTAAATATGGCTGTTAGAATAGGAAAAAGGATCGATGCTTCACCTGTTCTTTTAACAATTATTGTGGAAAAAGCGGTTAATAAAGGAGTCCTGTTCAAGCAGGCTGGAGAAACAATTTTTCTGGCTGAAAATATTCCCGTGGGCTGTTTTACGGGACCTCCCCTGCCTAAAAAAAAAGAGGAACATGTAAAATTAAATATTCCAAAAGAACAAAAAACTGCCGAGCCTTCAGGCGGTTTTTTTATGGATTTGTCCATAGATAAGGAAAAAATAGATAGGGAAAAAAAGAAAAAGTTTCAACTTAAAAAGAAAAAAAACAATATGACTCGAAGACAGCAAAAGAAAAGTGCCAGGCAGCGTAAGCAGCAGATGTGGGATAAATATTGATCTTAAAAAAATCAAATTGACAAGATAGATAATAGTTGGTATATAATTTTTTTTTAAAGATTAAAATTAAAAAATTTAGCGGGCCGTTAGCTCAACTAGGCAGAGCACCTGACTCTTAATCAGTAGGTTGAAGGTTCGATTCCTTCACGGCCCA
>CAYZXU010000005.1:0-43236 GCA_964482535.1 uncultured Desulfobacteraceae bacterium
TTTTGAGGTGGAGGGAAACTATACATATGAAGAAACCGAAAAGCATGGGGATAAAATCATAGAAAAAATTTATGGTGAAAACGATCTGTTTAATGCTCCCAAACATCTTTTAAACCTCACCCTCAGAGCTAAACCTTTTAATGGCCTTACCTCAGAGTGGCAGATTAATTCCGTTGGCGAGCGTTTTGCCGGTGGCGCGCCAGGAGTGCCGCCCCAGAAGGCAGCGCAAAATTTTGAATATGAGCCCATGCCTCATCTCGGAGGTTACACGATTCATAACTTGAGAATGAGTTATGACACTTCTTTTATAAAAGGGGTTGATACAAAATTTACAATGGCCGTGGAAAATATCTTTAACAAAAAAACCTGGGAAAGATTAGACTATCCCACACCTGGGACGCTGTTTTATGGAGGGGTGGAGTTTATTTTTTAAATATTTAAATTAAGGAGAAAAGTAAATGAGAAGTAAAATAAAAAATCTGTCCAAATTAATTATTGCAGCCATGGTTCTATTCCTAACTGCTTCACAAGCATATGCGCACGATCTGTGGCTTGGTCTTGATCATTATGATCAAAAAAAAGGAGATACGGCAAAAGTCTTCCTGCATATGGGACATTCTCTTCCATTTTCCGATTTTGCAAGACCTGAAAAAATGAAGGATTTCTTTTACCTGGAGCCAACCGGAAAAAAGAAAAATTTTGAATTAAAAAAATATGATTCCGAATCCTTTTTTAATGAGGTGGGAGTCAATCTGAACATACGAGAAGAAGGAACCTATCTTGCTGTTGCCGCCATGAAGCCTATGTTTGTCAGCAAGACTACGGAAGGTAAAAAAAGAAAAAGTAAAAAAGAGCTTACCAATGCCATATCCTGCCGACACGTGGAATTTTTTACAAAAGCGATCTTTTATGCCGAAAAGCCGGGAGGCTCCGCATATAAAAAAGTTTTAGGACATGCCATTGAGATGATACCACAAAAAGATCCATGCCTGCTTAAAAGCGGCGATTATCTTCCGGTAAAAGTGCTGTTTAAGGGAAAACCCCTGGCAGGGGAGTCTGTTTATGCGACATATATAGGTTTTTCAACAAGGGCGGAATATCCTTTTACTGCCAAAACAGGTACGGACGGAATAGTCAATATCCGTATCGTGCAGCCCGGTATCTGGTGGGTCAAGGTTCCGTTAAAAAGAGTGCGTGAAGATACATCAGAGTGTGATGTTGATCAATATGTGGCGATATTAACCTTTGAAGTAAAATAGAGACCGTCACATAAATAATTTCACTGCGTTATCGGTCGTCGGAGTATTACAATACGCCTTCCTCCCTCTGGCCTTGTGAAATTAATTATCTGACAATCTATAGAGATTGAAAGTTTTTTATGAAAAAATATACGGCTTTTTTTATTATCTTTTTTCTGTTCCCGTGTGCTGCGTATCCGCATACCTATAAAATTTCTGTTATTGTCGATACCGATGCTGCCCTTGATGATATCCGGGCGATTGCGATGCTGATCAATTCGGATGTGGCTGATATTCCGTTGATCGTCACATCCGACGGAGCGCTCTCGCCTGCGGCAGGAGCCGGAAATCTGAGCAGGATTCTTGATTATTTCAAGATAAAGGATACAAAGATCGCTGCGGGACGGTTACTGGAAAAAATAGCGCCGAAGTGGCGCAAATTATCAAAGGATATCCGCCTGCCGAAAGAGGCAGGGATGTCTAATTTCAAACCCGCTGTGGTAAACGGCGCGCATCAGATTGCAGCCAGCTTGAAAGCAGGGGATGCCGATGTGGTTTACCTGTGTCTCGGTCCCCTGACAAATCTTGCAGACGCACTGTTGATAGAGCCTGAGATTAAAAACAGGATATCAAGGGTCATCTATTTTGGCGGCTCTCCTGAAAGCCCATATCCCGGCTGGAACACAATCAGGGATATGGATTCTGCCGGTGTGGTATTTAATGCAGGTCTGCCAATCTACTGTTTTGGTCTTCAAAATGAAAAATTGCCGCACTTTAACTCAAAACTTTATAACCAGATCGAATCATTAGACACACCGGCTTCCAGGCTTGTAACGAGCATACACAGCACACCTGCCGCACAGAAGCTTTTAGCCGAAGATCATTTTTATGTGTGGGACGAGTTGGCGGTAATTTTTATAAACCGGCCGCCCTTGTTCAAATTTGCCCCTGAAGAAAAAAATCCACTGACAATGCATCTTTTGTCATATAACGCAAAAGGTGTGCATGACACCTATCTGAAGCTTTTGGGATTTACGGCTGACTCTCATATACTCCCCCGCGGTCTGGTACTCTTAAAGGAGATTCCATCTAATCCCATGCTTTTTAGAGAGGATGTCAAACCGTTTGTTAAAAAAATCATAGAAAAGCATGGTCTTGAAGAATGGAAAGCAGCTCTTTTAACAAATGAGTTTCACAGGCATCTCGGTATATATTCAATCATAGGGGTCAAGATGGGCATAAGGGCAAGGGAGATCCTGCATGCGCCCATGGACGGTATCCATGTTGTTTCAAAGACCGGGAATAGACCGCCTTTAAGCTGTATGAATGACGGCCTCCAGGCTTCAACCGGCGCCAGCCTTGGAAGGGGCGCAATCCGGATTACAGACACAGCAATTTCCCCTGCCGCCGAGTTTTCATATAAAGGCAGAAAATTGACATTAAAGATAAAAAAAGAAGTATCGGAAATGATTAAAAAGAATATTGATTCGGCTGTTTTAAAATTCGACGGAGTAAATCAGGAATACTTTGCGCATATCCGGAAATTATCCATTAATTTATGGCTGCAATTAGACAGGAAAAAAATTTTTGAAGAGGTTTTATTATAAAGAAGAATAAAAAAATCCAGGAGAAAAAATGATTAAACCAAGATTTATAACAGTTTTACTTTTTGCGATATTCGTCTCTGTTTATTTATTGACACCTGTATCTTATGCAAAAGAGGAAGGAAAACTCTATGTAATCGGGATGGGGCCGGCTGGTCCTGATCTCACTGCTCCAAGGGGTCTGGCGGTTCTTGAGAATGCGGATGTTTTTCTATGCCCTCCGTATATTCAGGAAAATTTTCCCGGACAGATCGACCCTGCAAAGGTTGCCTTTGACCCCTGGGAAGGCATCCATGACGAAGAAGCAATAAAGCTCCGTAAAACCGATTACGATAAATGGGTGCAAAGGGTGGAAAAACGCAAGAAAAAGGTTTTTGATTTTGTAATGGCTGCCATTAACAAGAAAAAAACCGTGGTTATGCTGGACGGCGGAGACCCTTGTGTTTATGGCCCTTCCCTTTACTGGCTCTTAAAAGGGTTTGACCATAAATATCTTGAGGTGATTCCAGGAATAAGCGCATTTAATGCAGCAAGCGCTGCCCTTAAAAAACCGATGATATGCGAAGGGATTAATTTTGTCATGCTTACCGCTCCCCACTCCATGTTCGGAAGATCCTTTGAAAAGGGTGATGATCTTCTGAAGGATCTTTCCAAGTATAACGTTACAATGGTTTTTTATATGGCCATTTCATCAATGGACAGGCTTGTGGAAAAATTCAGCAGATATTATCCGCCTGATCTTCCCATGGCTATTGTTTATTATGCAGGATATTCGGAAAAAGAAAAGATTTTGAAGAGCTCATTGGGTAAAATTTTGGGTGATTTGAAAAAGACTGATGAAAAGTGGATGGGGCTTTTGATAATCGGCAATGCCGTTAAATAAAGAAAAAAAGTAATGCCATGAAATATAAAAAATTAACGATTTATGTGTTCGCTGTATTTTTTTTATTTTCGTTTCAGGTTTATGCCCACGGCGTAAAAGGCAGAGTTGACTACGGCGGTATTGTGGTAACCTCAAAATACGACTCAGGAGAACCCATGAGCTATGCCAAGGTAAAGATTTTGGCCCCAAGTGCAAAGTTGACATTCCAGTCGGGCAGAACAGATAAAAACGGCCGGTTCTGTTTCTTCCCGGATATGTCCGGAGACTGGAAAGTCGTGGTGGATGATGAGATGGGGCATAGACTCGAGGTGCCTGTTTCCGTGAATGAGGCAATGAAATTGAAAACAGATGAACAGGCAGGAAAATCAACGGGCAGCTCTTTGTCGAAATATGAAAGGGCACTTATGGGTATCTGTATCATCTTTGGGATTTCCGGGGTTCTATTTTTATGGAGAGGAAAAAAGAGAGCGTTATAAGCAAATCTGATTTAAGGATCTGAAGATCTGCTTAAAATTACTCCTTTTAATCCCGAAAGTTGAGTGAATTCTTTATAAATTTACACATGAGGTCTGTTTTTTATAAAAGTTATAATATTTGTAGACTTTGGCAATATAATAATGAGTAGCTTTATATGGAGGGACACCATTATAGTTCATTACTTTTCTGCTACCTGCATTATAGGCTGCAAGGGCCAGTCTGGTATCACCGTTAAATTTATCCAAAAGATATCTGAAATACTTAACTCCTCCATTAATATTATGTTCAGGGTTAAAGGGATCTACAACTCCAAGAGATTTGGCAGTTGTCGGCATTAGCTGCATAAGACCCTTTGCCCCTTTTTTTGATACCGCCCTGGTATTATATCCTGACTCAGCCATTATTATGGCTTTTATCAATTCAGGCTCTACATGATGTTTGTCGGCAGCTCTGCAAATAATAGAATAAAAAGGGCTTTTGTTTTTATCTTCTTTGGCTGCGGATTTTAATTGAGGTTCTTTTTTTTTATTGTCTAATGTATCATTTGTATTTTTTATTAGTGCAACGGTACTGTCTGTTTCTTCAATTGGAAAATAATAAGATGTTTTAACCTTTTGCTCATATTTTTTTTCAGCCTTGAAACTGACGTTTTTATAAATAATAAAAAAACTCATCCCTATCATTAAAACAAGCAATGATTCACTGATAATTTTTTTATAAAAAACTTTAAAGCTTTTAAGTCTCATTTTTTTACCTTTTTTTTATTATAATACGGCATAATATTTTTTAATACTTTAATTAATGCTTAGCAAATAGTGTGCCGCATATTATGCCAAAAATTATATTAATTATATCAGATAATTAGTCTTATGAGAGGCTTGGGGGAATTAAAACCATGTAATTAATTACATAGTTTTATGTAATTAATTACATAGTTTCAGGTTTGGTTTGAGGGCTGGTTTAATGTTTGGTTTAATGTTTGATTTTCCGGGATGGAATCATAATCCATAATTACGGGTTCTTTTAATATAAGGTCTATAGATTTTTCTGATGTTTTTGCAGCTACAGGGAATATCTGTTTTAATGATTTGATATGTTTTAAATTATCTGCAGTTCTTAAAATAAGCATGGCAAGATTCCCCTCTGCCATTTCAGACATTGAAACCACTTTTTCCCATGGGGTGCCCTGTGCCCACTGGTATATTATAAAAGCCGGATGCAAAAACATATCTTTTGTTTTAAATCCTCTTTTATCCATAAGTTTTTGAAAGGGTTTTAGGGCTCTTTTAACAGTAAGGCAAGCCTGAACAAGCTCTTTGGGCGCGGTTTTTTCATAGCGGCTGTCGTCGAATTCCTGTTCATAAACAAACATTGAAATAACTGCTGCAAAAAGTGCAGGGTCTGAATCGGGAAGGATATTATATCTGAATCCCTGGGCGACCATAATAGGATGGTCTATTCTCAACTGAGATGCCCAAATTCCATCGTGTGTCAGTTCACCCTCTTTTGTTACATATTTTGTTTCCTTAAGAAAGCTTAAATGCCGCAGGAATTCTTTTGCGATATTATTATATCCATACCCTTTAAACTTTTTTACCTTATCTTTATCTGATTTGCTGATCAGATATGAGGCAAAGGATCTGTCAAGAAGATCGGTTATCTGGTCAGGCGTGTGTGACAAGAGAAGGTTCAGCACCATGGAAAAATTTATTTTAATCTGGCTGAAGACATCCGAAGGAGGCGCATCTACAAGTTTTGCGACAATGGGGATATTCATAAATTTCCCCGGCAGTATAACGGCAAAACCTATATTATCCATGCCTCTTCTTCCTGCCCTGCCAGTCATCTGATGAAATTCAGTGGAAGTTAACGTCAAAAATTCTTTTCCGTTGAACCTGTCGGAGTTAAGCATAACTATAGTTCTTGCTGGAAAATTTACTCCAGCCGCAACAGTTGAAGTGGCAAAAACAGCATCAAGCATTCCTTCTGTCATAAGGGTTTCAATAATGAGCTTCCATGCGGGCAACTGGCCGCTGTGATGGACTCCAATTGCCATATTTTCAAGGTGCCATAATTGATTATGCCTTGACATACGGGAGTTTTGGGCAATAAGCTCCTCTATCCTTTCCGAAAGGGCTTCTTTTCGTTCCTTTGATACAGGGATCGTACACATGCTCAAAGCGTTGTCGCAGTCATTTCGGGATTTTAAAAAAAAGATTGCAGGCAGCAGGTTATATTTTCTTAAAACACGCATAATTCCGTCAAAGGGGGGTAATTTGCGCGGCAAAGCAAGCAGGGGAGGGTTGTCTGTTTTTAAATAATTTTGAACTTTTTTGGAAGTTTTTACCCTGCCCTGCTTTTTTGCAGGGTTGACAAGGGGAAGCAGGGTTCCTGAAGGATGGAAAAAGATCGGATAAAGCGGGACGGGTCTTTTATTTTCCTCAACAACAATACACTCTTTTAAACGTATTTCTTCTATCCATTTTGCTATCTGAGAGGCATTGCCTATGGTTGCGGAAAGCAGAAGTAAAGGTATCCTCTGGGGAAGATATATGATTACCTCTTCCCAGACTACCCCCCTTTCTTTATCACCAAGATAATGCGCCTCATCAAGAACAACGAGATCGGTCGGCAGTGTTTTGCCATGATGCATGGCATCATAAAGCTGATTTCGTAAAATTTCAGTTGTTCCTACAATTACAGGCGCATCCGGGTTTTCCTTTATGTCCCCTGTGAGGATGCCTGTATTTTCTTCCCCGAAAATTATAGAAAATTCTTTATACTTTGCGTTTGATAATGCTTTTAGCGGTGAGGCATACCATGCTCTTCCGCCCTTAGCCCTTACACTTTTTATTGTTTCTACAGCTATCCAGGTTTTTCCGGATCCGGTGGGAGCCGTAACAAGGCAATCGCTCTTGTTTATCGCATCCACTGCTTCAAGCTGAAAAGAATCAGGAGTAAATGCTTTTTTTTCAGGGACACCAATTGATTTGAGGATCTTTTTTACCTGGGGATCAACTCCAGGTTTTATCTTTAATATATCAGGTTTTTTTTTGAGCCTGCGCTTTTTTTTCTTTTTTAGATTTGGGGTATTATATTTTATCACTACAATTTTGAAACCATTTCTTTTATTATCGCTTTTGACGGGGTATCAATGTCAAAAGGTGAAACTCCGTCTAAATCAGCTTCAATTAAAGATTCATCATATGGCAAAAAACCCAGGAAATCAAAACCTGAAAGATGCTTTTTTAAAAAGTCTTCATCTTTTTTCCCACGGATTTTGTTGCCGACAACTGCAATATTTTTCAGCCATATCTCTGATGCAAGTTTTTTGATATTCCTTGCCGTGTCTATGCTTCGGCGCCCGGGTTCCACAACGATAATGAGTTTGTCAACTGCCTGTGCCGTTGCCCTGCCAAGATGCTCAATTCCAGCCTCCATGTCCATGACCACAACTTCATCTCTGGATAAAACAACATGAGTTATAAGCGCTCTTAAAAGGGTGCTTTCAGGACATATGCAGCCGCCTCCGCCTTTTGGAACTCCTCCCAGGCGCATCAATTTGATATTGCCGAGTTTTGCAGATAAAGCTTCAGGAAGGTCATCTACTTTTGGGTTAAGTTTGAAAAAACCTCCAACCGTGCCGGGTTGTGCTTCTGTTCTTTCAAATATAAGCTTTTTCATTTCTGAAATGGGCGTTATTTTTTCGGAGTCGGGTATGCCCACAGCAGCCGCAAGGTTGGCATCCGGGTCAGCGTCAATTGCCAGAACATTTTTTCCATCTTTATCAAGGGCTCTTATTAAAAGCGCTGAGAATGTAGTTTTCCCAACACCTCCTTTACCGCTTACTGCCAGTTTCATAAACATATCCTTTCAATGGTCTCATGATTATTGAAAAAATATTATAGCATTTGAAATTTTTTTGGGCAAGAGAAGAATTTTGTGTAAACATTAGAGTAGATTTTTTCCCTTTGCATTTTTATAATGCTTGAGAAGGTCGATCATGGTGAGATCCGCTATAATCCTTTTTTCATCATCTATAATCGCAATTTCTTTTACGTTATGTTTTATCATACGTTTGAGAACAGACTCTACGTCATCGGAAATCAGGGCAAAAAATATTTTATCCAGCATGAAATCTTTTGCCGTTTCCGAAACAGCCATGCTTATAAGGTGTCTGGAACTGATATCTGTATCATGATATAGAAAAAACACGTGTCTGATCAGATTCCCCAAAGATATGATACCTTTCAACCTTTCCTGGTCATCTACAACATAAACGATGCGGGAATGATTTGATTCAATAAAAGCGTCAAGGATTTCGCTGACACACGCCCCTTCGTTTACCTTCGGTATATTACGCTGTTGCAGCTCCTCTACAAAATCGGCGATTTTGCCGAGACTGTTTTTTTTATTTGTTTTTGTCATTATGCTCCACCAATGATTTTACTTTTTTGTTTGATATTTCACCTGCCCTTGTCAAGGCAAATTTTGTAAGGACAGGGCCTATAATTTCAAAAAAAATGCAGGTTGCAGTAATAGTGGCAAGCACAATAGCGCCGATTTTGGCAGCATGCGGCAGATTGTACTCTGCGGCAATCCGGGAAAAATCGTTATTAACGATAAGTGAAAGACCGATTGCTACGCCTGCCTGGGAAAGGATGCAGAATCCGAGATATTTTTGAATTTTTTTTTCAAGTCTGCCCAGTTTTGCTCCCCAGTAGGCGCCCACTGTTAGTCCTGCTGAACGGCCCAGGATGTATACAACTCCGATACCTCCCAGGGCAGGAATGGCTGATATCCTGAGATGTGCGCCTGCAAGACAAAAGAACAGCAGGAATACAAGGGGCATGATTTCACCGAGAGGAGTTCTTACGCTCTGGACAACCGCTTCACTTTGGTCGTTTACGAGTACAAATCCGACCATCATATTGGCCAAGATATAAGACAGGTTCCAATGTATGGATAGACCTGTGGTAAAAAAGACGACCCCAAAAAGGATAATAAAAATATCCCGCGAGTTATGCAGTTTTCCTATAATCCGTGAGAAGATAATTCCAATGAAACCTCCCAGTATAAGGCTCAGGGAAATTTCTAATACTGGTGTCCACAGTGCCGGCAGGATGGATGTTGCGGTATTGGAACATTCTGCGATGAGAAGATTTTTTGACAGGGCAGCTGCAAAACCGAATATTATAACAGCCAGGCCGTCGTCAAATCCAACTACTGCATAAACGCTTTTTGTGAGAGAGCCTCTTGCTTTGTATTCCTGAATGATGGCGACAGTCCCTGCAGGTGCACTGGCCGGAGCCATGGCGCCAAAAATAATAGATAAAGGCAGATCGCGGGTTAAGGCATATATGGCAGCGGTCACTATGAGAAATGCCATAACCGATTCTGCAAAAATAACAATAATAATACCTTTTCCAATCCGCTTCAAAGAGGATAAACTTAATTCTGAACCGATGGTAAAGGCAACAAAACCCAGGGCAATCTCCGACAGGAATGAAAGCTGTTGGATGGCATGATCGTCAAAAATATTCAGAACCGATGGCCCGAGAATGACCCCTAAAATCATATACCCAATGATTGTCGGGAGATTCACACGTTTTGCTATCAGCCCCATATAAAAACCGGTAATTGTGACTACTCCCAGCAGGGTCAATAGAGATGTGTGCAGAAAGGAAAGGTCAAATTTCATTAGGTAAACAGCCCTTAATCAGTATTTTAAGAATTGCCTGTTTATAATAATTAAATTTTGTTTTTATATCAACATCAATGTCATTAACTTAAAAATATTTTGCCGTTAAATTTTAATAATGATACAAAGAATATTATGGAAATTAAAAAAAATATACATAAAAGTAAAGGTATAAACGAATTTGTGACAGCAGTTGCTGCTAATACAGAAGGCGAAATCATTGAGATAGAAGGATTTGCGGCCGTGGGTATGGCCGGATCTGACTTTGTACCCCTTACAAAAAGCAACACTATAACTATGCCTTTTGGCGGAGAATTTATGTTTCTTCCTGACAGGATACCCATAGTTTATAATATTGCAGCCGGTAGATTTGAAGCTTTAACTGAAAATCCTTACGTTTTGGGTGAAAAAATAATGCCCGTTGCCGCATTTAATTCACCCGGGTACACTATTTCATATATAAGCGCTTATAAAGAAGATGATAATGCAGTTTTTCTGCCTCTTTTTTCTTATGGGGCTGTTGGATGGAGTAATGGGGGCTTCAGATCGGCGGTAATCCTTGTTGACAGTGAGAGGCGCCAGGATTTAAGGCTTATGCAGCAGGATAAGGTTGTTTCAGGCGTGGGGAAGATGAGGAAAAAAATGCCCGGCAACAGACTGAGAGCGCATCTTGAAAAATGTGCTCTTGAATATGGATGTCCTGCCGGCAAAAATTTTTTTTTAGGAAGATACGAAGCTCCTCTGCCGACTTCACAGCATTGCAATGCAAGATGTCTGGGCTGCATCTCCCTGCAGGAAAACAGCGAATTGAAAAGCAGTCAAAACAGAATCACCTTTACTCCAACCCCTGAAGAGATTGCAGCCGTAGCTCTTGAGCATATAAAAAAAGTAGATAAAAGCATTGTCAGTTTTGGGCAGGGCTGCGAAGGCGACCCTCTTCTATCTGCTGATGTGATTGAAAAGGCTATTAAAATAATCCGGTCTGAAACAAAAAGAGGAACAATTAATATTAACACCAACGGAAGCCTGCCCGATATAATTAATCATCTGTTTGACGCAGGTTTGGACAGTATCCGCATAAGCTTGAACAGTGTTAGAGGCAGATGTTATGATGCTTATTTCAGACCAAAAGGCTATAGTTTTTCCCATGTAAAAAAAAGCATAGATATTGCGGTTGCCAGGAAAAAATTTGTTTCAATAAATTATTTAAACTGCCCCGGGTTTACTGATACGCCTGAAGAGATAGAAGCTCTGATTTTGTTTATAAAAAAACATGGGCTGAATATGATACAGTGGAGAAATTTAAACTTCGATCCTTTGAGATATCTTGACATTATGAATAAAACTGCAAGGCACAGCAAGCCGGCAGGCATGCGAATCACCTTTAAAAAAATAAAAAAAGCTTTTCCAAAATTAAAACATGGGTATTTTAATCCTCCCAAAGAAAAATTTTAGCATAGGTTTTTTTATAAGTATGGATTTTACAGTTTGAAAAACCATTTTTTAAACTCCCTTCTCTTTGTTGAAGCCCATATAAAAATTTCTTGACATTTTTTGAGTTTTCAACTTAGTTATTCTAATTGGTCTTATCTTAATTTAATTAATCCCAAGTTGTATAATCTAAAACAGTTTTTTCTAATTGTCGGAGGATATTTGTTATGACTACAAAAGCAGTGCCTGAAGGAGTACCTGTTGAAAACTATTTTTACAAAATGCCTGAAAGCGGTGATGAAGGACCAAGTCTGTTGGGAAGTCGTTGCACAACCTGTGGAGAAGTCTATTTTCCTCAAACCCCTCAATGCAAAAAATGTTACACTGAAACCACTGAAGTTATGGTTTTGAGCAGAGTAGGGAAAGTACACAGTTCTACCATAGTGCATCTTGCACCGTCCGTATATGCAGGTGAAGTGCCTTATGCCCTAGGTCAGGTTGAGCTGGATAATGGAGTGTTAATACCGACTCGTTTAGTCGGTGGGGTGGAAAAACCGGTCCCCATAGGAACAGAGGTCGAGCTGGAGCTGGAGGCTTTAGGTAAGGACGATGACGGAAATAATATAATTGTTCATACCTTTAGACCACTGACAGGCTGATAAGTCAGCTTTTTATAACTATTTTTTTGGCGGCTTACATTTAATAATCATAACAGCTGTTATCAGCTCATAAGGAAAACATAATGGAAAAGATTTATATATTAGGAACAGGATTGCACCCTTTCGGAAGGTTCCCCGATAAAACCTATGGAGAACTTGGGCGTGTGGCAACAAATAATGCACTTAAAGATGCTGGAACGCCGTGGCAAGATGTTGAGATGATTTATGCAACTTCCATGCTTGAGGGCTCATCCTGGGGCACAAAAGTGGCGCGTGCATGCGGAGCTACAGGCATACCGATTATAAATATTGAGGCTGCATGCTGCAGTACTTCAGCTGCTATTGTTCAGGCAAGCTTTGCAATAGGTTCAGGGATGCACGATCTGGTTCTTTGCGTGGGCGCTGAGAAACAGCAGCGTGGTTTTATACCTGCACAGGATCAGCCTCACTGGATGAGATATATGGGTCTTGGTACATACCCTTCAATGTACGCGCAGATGATGCAGCGGCACATGCATGAATACGGCACAACCCTGGAGCAGATGGCATGGCTTTCCATTAAAAGCCACAAAAACGCTTCCAAGAACTCTTTTGCACATTACCAGAATATGCCCAATTTGACTGTTGATGAAGTTATAGGTTCAAGAATGGTTTGCGACCCATACCGGATATTAATGATTGCGCCCACCAGTGAAGGTGCCGGAGCAGTTTTACTGGGAAGTGAAAAAGCCATAAAAAAATACAGCGTACGTAAACCCATAGAGATTGTGGCTGCTTCTCATCGCGCGCATATATACGACAGAGAGACCATCCTGTATCCTCCACCCTTGCTTGGAATGGTTGCAAAAGATGCATATGAGCAGGCAGGCATAGGACCTGAGGATATCGACATGGCAATGATTCAGGATGGAATGCCTATCGGAGAGATCGAGGGCCTGGAAGAGATGGGCTTTTGCAAAGAGGGTGAGGGCGGTACCATGGCTGTCCCCATAAAGGGGAAAGACTACGGGCGAACATGGATTCAGGGGGATTTTCCTGTCAATACTGATGGCGGTTATATGTCCAGGGGTAATTGCATAGGAGCCACAGGCGCCGCAGGTATTGCCGAAGCAGTACTTCAGCTCAGGGGAGAAGCAGGTCAGAGACAGGCCCCGAAAAAAATGAATACTGCCCTGGTTCATAATATGGGCGCCGGCATACAGGCATCCATAGCGATTCTTAAAAAATAGGCTTCTGATAATAAAACAGGAAAAATCGGAGGTTTTAATATATGAATCAGGATAAATTTTCATTAAAAAACAGGGTTGCAATAGTTACAGGCGGAGGCACAGGCATAGGAAGGGGTATAGCCCTTGAATTTGCAAAAGCAGGCTCGGATGTTGTGGTTGCCGGCTTAGGAATTGAAGGCCTTGAAAAAGTAGCAGATGAGGTAAGGGGTATTGGCAAAAAGGCATTGGCATTTGAAATTGATGTCCGTGATCCGGAACAGATTGAGAATGTGGTAGCGCAAACTCTTTCCGAATTCGGCAAGATTGATATTTTGGTCAATAATGCCGGAGCTAACTTTCAGTCAAAGCCTGAAGATTTAAGTGTGGGCGGCTGGACTGCGATAATGGATATCAATTTAAAAGGACCGTTTATCTTCTGTAAAGCAGTAGGCAAAGAGATGATTAAACAGAAATCAGGGGCAATTATTAATATATCATCAGCTACAGGAAGAGACGGGTCAGGCATGATGGTCCATTATGCATCATCAAAGGCAGGCCTGATGATGTTTACCAAATCTCTCGCAATGGCATGGGCAAAACATAATATAAGAGTAAACAGCATAGCCCCTGGATATATCTGGACTGAAGGGGCTGATATTATGTATAAGGATGACCCTGAAAAACGAAAAATGCCGCCGAATCCAGGAGCATTGAACAGGTGGGGCAAACCCGAAGAGATAGGGCTAACTGCTGTTTTTCTGGCATCTGATGCTTCAAGTTTTGTAACAGGGCACACCCTTTTTGCAGATGGCGGCATGATAGTGCCTGATTAAATTAAATTATAAAGTTTTTATAAGGAGAAGCAAATAATGCTTAATTTTGAATTGTCTGAAGAACATAAAATGATACAAAATACTGTCAGGGAGTTTGCGAATAAAGAGGTTAAACCCTTAGCAGAGGAGTTTGACAGATCTCCAGAATTTTTAACAAAAGAGTTTCTCAAACTTTTTAAAAAAATGGGTGACCTTGGTTTTTACGGTTTGATGTTCCCGGAAGAGTACGAGGGAATAGGAGACGGATTTGACATTCTGGGAGCCTCCATAGTTCACAGGGAACTTGCCAAGGTAAGCGCTGGAACAGCTTCATCATATATGCCCCAGATTATTGTTGGCGGAGTTATAATGAGTCGTTTCTGTTCTGAAGAGCAGAAAAAAAAATATCTCCCTGGTCTTGCCACAGGAGAAAAGATTGTCTGCCTTGCCGTAACAGAGCCGAATGCCGGTTCGGACGTATCCGCAATCCAGACCGATTTTTATCTTGACGGAGATGAATATGTTTTAAACGGCTCAAAGCAGTTTATTACAAATGCGCCTGTTGCGGATGTTTTTTATATTCTTGCAAAGGATAAGGAAGACGGAGAGCACTGCGGGTTTTTAATAGACAAAGGGACAAAGGGTCTTGCAGTTGGTCCGCATCTTGATAAAATGGGGCACAGGGCTTCACCCACATCAGAAGTTTTCATGGATGACTGTCGCATTCCCAAGGAGAATATAATAGGGGAAAAGGGAAAAGGCGTTACCCAGTCTCTCACGGGAATAGAGGTGGAAAGAATCATGTGTTCAAGTGAAAATGTGGGCATAGCCGAAGCAGCTCTGGCGGAATCTATCAAGTACTCAAAGGAAAGAATATCTTTCGGCAAGCCTATCTGCAAACATCAGGCTGTTCAGGGTCTTCTTGCAGAGATGGCAACAGGCGTTAAAACAGGCGAGGCCATGCTGTACTATGCTATATGGGATTTTTTGAAAAATAAGGACGTTCCTAAAAAATTCCCCTCTCTTTCTACATCCATAGTTAAATACTATACAGGTCAAATGGTTGAGAGAGTTACTTCCCATGCTGTCCAGATTCATGGAGGATATGGCTATATCAAGGAGTATCCTGTTGAACGTTTTATGCGTGATTCAAAATTGTTCCAGATCGGAGGCGGAACCTCCCAGATCCAGGAAATGCTGATAGCAAGGAATCTGCTGGCATAATTTTACTGTATGGTTATATAAATAGTGCCCGAACAAAAAATGCTGATTTATACTTTTTCTTTGGGCGCTAAATAATTAAATTAAAATTTTTCTAAACTTTCATGCCAGGTTTTATGCCTGGCATGAAAGTTTAATTTTAAGAAAATAATGAAAGGAGTATCTTGTATGGACTACAAACAGATCCTTTTAGATAAAAAAGACGGTATTGCAACTATTACATTAAACCGTCCCAAACTCATGAATCCGCTCAGTACGGTTGTCGCTCTGGAAGTTCAGGATGCAATACGTGATATTGAAGCTGATGATTCGATAAATGTTGTTGTTCTAACGGGTGCAGGCAAAAATTTTTCCGCCGGCGGCGATTTGACTGAACAGGATAATAGAAACAAGAGTGACGATCCCCATGAGCTTGGTTATTTTCTAAAAGATGTTAAAAAATTTTTTGACGCGTTATACTACTGCAGCAAGCCAACCATAGCCATGGTTAAAGGCTATGCCCTTGCAGGCGGAATCGAGATGATACTTATATGCGACATGGCGGTTGTTGCCGAGGATGCAACAATAGGCGATCAGCATATTAATAATGCTCTTATAGGTGGAATATGCACCACTGTTCATCTGCCAAGAGCTATAGGTTTTAAAAAATGCAATGAACTTGTTTACACCGGTCTCTGGATTGATGGAAAGGAAGCTGAAAAAATAGGGCTTGTCAACTATGCAGTTCCTGTGGACAAACTGGAAGAAGAGACCTATAAACTTGCGGCAAAAGTTGCTTCAAAGAGTCGTTATGTACTTGCTGAATCAAAGGCGCTCATACTGCAGCAGAGAGAAATACCTCTGCCCAACGCATTGGAACTTGGATTAATGTCCTTAAAATATGTTTTAGGCAACAGTGCGGATACCGCTGAGGCATGGGCTGCATTTCAGGAAAAGAGAAAGCCTGTTTATAAAGGCCGTTAATGCCTTTTATATTATAAAGGCTAAATCTTTTTAATTAAGTTTGAATTAGGAGATCCATAAAAAATGGCAACCATAAAAGACAAGTGTGCCATAGCCGGAATCGGCTATACAAAATTTTCAAGAAATTCAGGTGTAACCGTAAAGGCTCTGGCAGTTGAATGCTGCCTGAAGGCTATTAAGGATGCCGGTCTTACAGTTAAAGATATTGATGGAATAGCAACATATAACATGGGAGATTCACCATCGCCCTACGCAGTTTCCACAAGCCTTGGTCTGCCGGAACTTCGCTGGAATCTTGAGTACCATGCAGGAGCAAACGGTGCAACATCAACCCTGGCAAATGCAGCCGCAGCAATTAATGCAGGGTATGCAAAAAACGTACTTGTATTCAGAGCAATGAACGGCAGATCAGGACTCAGGCTTGGCGGAACAGGAGAAAGCCTGTACTCAGGTGGATCAGAGCAGTTTTGTGTTCCTTTTGGTTTGACAACATTTCCCCAGGCTGTGGCAACTGCAGCGAGAAGACATATGATTAAATACGGCACCACAGCCAAGCAGCTTGCAGCCGTTGCAATAACATGCAGGGAAAATGCGATGTTGAACGAAAGAGCTGTAATGCGCAAACCTTTGAGCTATGAAGATTATATAAACTCACCCATGATAGTCGATCCTTTCCGCCTTTATGACTGCTGCCAGGAAACAGACGGTGGAGTTGCGGTGGTGATAACTTCGGCTGAAAGTGCCAAAGATCTTAAACAGACTCCTGTTTATCTTATGGCGGCAGCAAACGGTGCCGGAGCGCAGAGCGGTGATTTTTTCGGTAAAACAACTTCATTCTGGCCTGAATGGCCTGAACTCGCTGATACATATGCTATAACAATGGGCAAGCAGTTATTTAAAACAGCAGGCATAACACCTCAGGATGTTGATGTCGCGGAACTCTATGACTGTTTTACAATAGAACCTATAATGCAGCTTGAAGATTTTGGTTTCTGCAAAAAGGGTGAGGCCGGAGCTTTTGTTGAAGCAGGAGAGATTAAGCTCGGTGGAAAACTGCCGATAAATACCCATGGCGGACTTTTATCAGAAGGATATATCCACGGATTTAATCATGTCCTTGAAGCAGTAGAGCAGTTGAGAGGACAATCCGGCGAGCGCCAGGTTAAAGATGCTGAAATCGCTTTTGTTGCAGGCTATTGCGGACCTGTGGCCAATGCAATAATTTTAAGGAGGTAATAAAATGAATACTGCTGCATATGAAAAACCACTTCCCGTAGCCGATATTGACACTAAAGATTTTTGGGCGGGCTGCAAAGAGCATAAGCTTATAGTACCCAAATGCGCTGAATGCGGGAGATATGTTTTCCCTCCAGGCCCAATGTGCCCGGAATGTCAGAGTACAAAATTTGAAAATGAAGAAGTAGAAGGAAAAGGGGTGGTTTATAACTGGATTATTGTTAACTATTCTCCTCATCCTGAATTTGCAGGGGATGTTCCCTATGCTGTTATATGGGTTGAACTTGATGCACCTAAAAGAATTATCCTGTGCGGTAATATCAAAGAGTGCAAAAATGAAGATCTTTATGCCGGAATGCCTGTTGAGGTCGTTTTTGATGATGTTACACCAGAAGCAACTCTGCCCCAATGGAAGCCGGTGAAAAAATAATTTAACAAAACAGATATATTTTAATGTTTAAATGAAAGGGTAATAACAATGGTAGGTATAAAATCTTTTAGCGCTTATATTCCCTTTTTTCGTTTAAGTCGAAAAGAAATTGCTCAGTTCTGGAACGGGTTTCCCGGCAAGGGGGAAAAAGCGGTTGCAAATTTTGATGAAGACAGCATAACAATGGCTGTTGAATCAAGCATGAATTGTATCAGCGGTTTTGATACAGCCCAAATAGACGAACTATACTTTGCGTCAACATCATCCCCTTACAAGGAAAAACAGGCTTCAGCTCTTATCTCCACAGCTTTAGACTTGCGGAAAGATGTATTCACAGTGGATCTGGCAGGCTCTCTTCGGAGTGGAATGTCTGCAGTAAAAACTGCGGTTAATTCCATTAAGGCTGGTTCTGCCAATGATGTGCTTGTTTGTGCTTCCGATATCAGGTTGGGTTTCCCAAAGGGATCCTATGAGATGGATTTTGGTGACGGTGGTGCGGCTCTGCTTCTCGGTAAAGACAAGGTTGTGGCCCAAATAGTTGACACCTATTCAGTTGCCGATGAGATTAATGATATATGGCGCTCAGACAAAGACACCTTTGTCCTGGCATGGGAAGAACGTTTTGTAAGAGAAAAAGGTTATTTAAGAGTTCTTGTTGAGACAGCATCTGCAGCCATGAAAAAATTTGGTTTGGAACCCAAGGATATCTCAAAAGCTGTATTATATGCTCCCAATGGCAAGCTGATCAGCGGCGCTGCACGTAAGCTTGGTTTTGACATGAAAACACAGGTGCAAGATACCCTGTATGCACAAATGGGAAACACCGGCACAGCTCTTGCTCCAATGCTTCTTGCTGCAGCATTGGAAACAGCCAAACCCGGTGATAAAATTCTCTGGGCAGGTTATGGTGACGGAAGCGATGTTATGCTTTTAGAAGTAACAGATGAGATAAAAAATTATAAAGTCAAAAGGAGCGTGGAAAAACAGCTTAATGAAAAGAAAATGATAACATATCAAAAATTTCTAAGCTGGCGTGAGCTTCTCCAATCAGATCCTCCTGCCCGTCCTCCCCTTGAGAAACCATCCGCAGTGTCACTATGGAGAGATTCACGCAAGGGGCTTTCTTTAACAGGCGTTAAATGTTTAAACTGTGGAACCCCGCAATATCCTTCCCAGAGAGTCTGCTTTAAATGCAAAACAAAGGATCAGTTTGAACGGTACAGATTTGCAGACAAGTTAGGGAAACTGGTGACATTTTCCCATGACAATCTTGCCCCGAGTCTTGATCCTCCCACAACTGTTGGAGCAGTCGATTATGAAGGAGGGGGAAGGGTTATGACTGAAATAACGGACAGGGAAATGGAAGAAATAAAAGTTGATATGTCTGTTAGAATGAGTTTCAGAAGGTTCAGGGTTGTTGGAAGTATTTATGATTATTGGTGGAAGGGCACGCCTGTCAGATAGCATATTAGATATTAAATTATTCGAGGTAATAATATGGAAAGCATAAAAGATAAAGTTGCAATTATTGGCATGGGTTGCACAAAATTTGGAGAACTTTGGGACAAGAGCCCGACAGACCTTATAGTAGAGGCTGCCTATGAAGCTTTTGAAGATGCCGGAATTGAGTCCAAAGATGTTCAGGCTGCATGGCTTGGAACATACTTTACCGGTTTAACAGGTCAGGTGCTGGCAAAACCCCTGCAACTGGATTATATACCTATAACCAGAGTAGAAAATATGTGCGCAACAGCTTCTGATGCCCTGCGTAACGGCGCATATGCGGTTGCAGCAGGGGTTGCAGATATAGTTTTGGTTTTGGGGGTTGAAAAACTGAAAGATAATGGTTTTAGCGGACTCCCTGATTCAGAGATGGTTACCGGAATAAACCTGACTGAAAGCACTTACAGGGCAAGAACACTCACAGGCCCCGGCCATTTTGCTCTTCTTGCAACAGCTTATTTTGCAAAATACGGCTTGAGCTTTGAAGAGGGAAGAAAACTTTTAGCCCGCATTGCAGTTAAAAACCATAAAAACGGTGCTCTTCATCCCAAGGCTCATTTTCAGAAAGAGATCACCATTGAAACAGCATTAAATGCGCCTATGATAGCCTCTCCCCTGGGGCTTTTTGATTGCTGCGGTGTCAGTGACGGAGCATCCGCTGCTATTTTGTGCAGGGCTGATATGGCTAAAAATTTCAGACCCGACCCTGTTTTAATCAAGGCCATGCAGATTTGCGTAGGGCCTGCTGAGGGTTATATAAGCCAGGATTATAAATGGACTCATATTGAAGAAACTTACCGTGCAGGTTTAAAGGCCTATGAAGAAGCAGGAATAAAAGATCCTGCCAAGGAGATCAGCATGGCAGAGGTTCATGACTGTTTTTCAATAACTGAGCTTGCTATTTATGAAGATCTTCAGTTTTGCGGAAGAGGTGCGGCAAAAGAGTATATTGAAAGCGGTTTTTTTGATTTAGACGGTGAACTTCCAGTTAATACTGACGGAGGATTAAAATGCTTTGGTCATCCCATAGGAGCCAGCGGGCTTCGCATGATGTATGAAGTTTATAAACAGATGCAGGGAAAGGCAGGGCCAAGACAGATCAAGAATCCATCTTTGGGTCTTTCACATAATCTTGGAGGGACACCAGGCTCTTCAACAATCAGTGTGCTTATAGCCGGCAATTAAAATTATTTTCAGATTATAGGCTGTCACATAAATTATTTTCTTCTACCATGGTGCAATGTATTATGTGACAATCTATAAATCTGTCAGTTGGTTGCAAAAAAAGTTTTATATAAATAAGGAGATTTTATTATGGATTTGAAGCATATGCTTTTTGAGGTAAAAGATGGTATTGCATGGCTTCAGTTTAACAGGCCCAAGCAGTTAAATGCTATTAATCCTGATGTAATAGATGACATAGATAAGATCATGACTGAATGTGAAGCCAATGATTCTATTAAGGTTATTATTATAAAAGGGAATGAAAAGGCGTTTGCCGCAGGAGCTGATATCAAATATCTGGTTACTGCAGATATCAATGAAGCATATAAATTTACAAGTTATGCCATGAACGTTCAGGAACGTTTTGCGGATATTCACAAACCGACTATTGCGGCTCTTTCAGGTTATGTTTTTGGAGGAGGCTGTGAAATGTCATTGCTGTGCGATTTCAGGATTGCAGCGGATAATTGTCTGATTGGAGTTCCTGAGATAAATATCGGTATAATTCCAGGAGGCGGCGGCACTCAGAGACTTCCAAGGCTTGTGGGGCTGGGTCCTGCAACCGAGCTTATTATGCTTGGCGAGCCGATTAAGGCTGATAAAGCTGAAAGAATAGGGCTAGTAAATAAAGTAGTCCCCTTTGACCAGCTTGATGCGGAAGCCGAAGCCCTTGCTAAAAAACTTATGAAAAAATCATCAATGGCCCTGCGTTCCGCTAAAATCGCTATAAAAAAAGGGATTAATGTCGACCTGAAACACGGTCTTCAGATGGAACAGGATGTGTTTGCGGTGTTGTTCGGCACTCAGGATCAAAAAGAGGGTATGGCCGCATTTGTTGAAAAGCGGAAACCTAATTTTCAAGGAAAATAGGAGGAGAGTAAAATGGCTGAATTAAAAAAAGTTGGCGTCCTTGGCGGCGGCATGATGGGGTGTGAAATAGCCTGGTGTTTTGCAAATATAGGCTGTGATGTTGTCCTTAAAGATATGACCCTGGAATTTGCTGAAAAGGGTAAAAACAGCCTGGAAAAACCATTGGCCAGGTTGATTAAAAAAGGAAAAATAACAGAAGATGAAAAGGCCGCCGGTCTTGCAAGGATAACTCCTGTTGATAATTATGATCTGTTTACAGATGTAGATCTTGTGATTGAAGCAATCTTTGAAGATCTGAAAATCAAGCAGGAAAATTTTAAAGAATTAGATAAAATCTGCAAGCCCGAGTGCGTTATCGCTACAAATACATCAAGCCTGTCAGTCACCAAGCTTGCAAGCGTAGTGGGACCTGACAGAGTTGACAAGTTTGTGGGAATGCATTTTTTCTCGCCTGTTTCAGTAATGCGCCTTGTTGAAGTTGTGGCAGCCCTTGAGACAAGTGATGAAACTATTGAGTTTGCCATAGAATGCTGCAAAAAGATAGGCAAAACAGCTATTAAAGTAAAGGATGTTCCGGGATTTGCCTTAAACCGTCTTCTCATGGCCATGAATATTGAGGCCATACGTCTTATAACCGAGAATGTTATATCTCCTGAAGACATAGAGGTTGCATGCAGACTCGGCGCAGGTTATCCAATGGGTCCCTTTACTCTGATGGATCTGACAGGTCTTGATCTTAACCTCAAGATAGCCGAGATATTCTTTGAGGCTTATGGAGAAAGATATATGCCGCCGCCTCTTTTCAAACAGAAGGTTGATGCAAATCATCTGGGCAGGAAAACAGGCAAAGGCTTTTTAAATCACGAAAAAAAATAGTTTCAATTTAATCTGCCGGTCTTTTTAAGGTTCGGCAGATTAAATTTTTTATATTTTAACATTGTTGTAAGGAGTGATAATGTATAATGTTTCAGTAGTAAAGTACGAAAAACCATACGAATCACTTGTTGAAGCTGTTGAGTTATGTGGTGGTATTAAGGATCTTGCCGCTGATTCAAAGGTTGTTATTAAACCGAATCTTGTCTTATGGCATGAAGGGATTAATTTTCCAAAATACGGTGTATTGACAACTGCAAGGCTGATTCAGGATATGGTAAAGCTTTTAAGCGACCATGGTGTGATCGATATAACCATTATCGAGGGTGTGGTGGAAGAGAAAAAAAGCAAGGTGTCTCTTCTGGATCAGGCAATAAAGGGTCTTGGCCTTGACAAACTGAAAGACCGTTACGGAGTCAAGTTTCAGGATGTTATGAAAAGCCCGTTTACCAAGATACCTTTTAATGATAAAAAACTTTTGCTGAATACGGAAATACTTGAGGCAGACGCTGTAATAAATATGCCAGTTCTTAAAACCCATACACAGGCCATGGTTTCTCTGGGGATAAAAAACATGAAGGGTATTTTAAATACCTCCACAAGAAAAATATTTCACAGCCCTGAGCCTGATGCAGATCTTGATTTTTATCTTGCAAAATTTCCCGATCTTGTTAAACAGTATCTTACTGTAATAGACGGTATATATACTCTGGAGTTAGGGCCTTTATACGCCGGTCTTGCACATAGATCGAATGTTATTGTTGCGTCAAAAGACCTGATTTCAGCAGATAAAGTTGGCACAAAGGTTCTTGGCATTGATCCTGCCAAAGTTAAATATCTGGCAACAACTGCCAAAGCACACGGCAGGCCAACAGATTTAAGCGACATTGAAATTAAAGGAAACGTGGATGTCGAAACCGAGTTAAAACCCCATGCATGTGTTCTTGCCCAGAATAAGTCAGGTGATCTTCCGGTATTTCTTGAAATGGCAGGAGTTAAAGGTTTAAGATTCTCTCCCCTTGATAATTCCATATGTACATACTGCACTCATCTTTTAAATTATTTGACAACGGGAATTTTAACTGCAAAAAATTTAAAAGAAGGCTTTGATAATGTGGAAATTTTATACGGAAAGAGGCATAAGCCCACACCAGGATATAAACATACCATACTTGCGGGTCAGTGTCAGGTTAAATTAAACAAGGATAATCCTGACATTAATCACTGTATCCTGATAAAAGGCTGTCCTCCGAACACTGAAGAATTTATAAAAGCATATGCAGAGGCGGGGATACAACTTCGGGATAATTTTCTTGAATGGATAGAAACAACTCCTGAAACCGTGCATATGAAACGTTATCTGAAAAAGCCCCAGTTTGACGATTCGTTTTTTCAGGTTGATTAATATCCGGCATAATTAATAAGTTTTCCCAACATCTCATGAAAAGGATATTAAATAATGGACTTTGAACTGACTGGCGAGCAAAAGATGCTTCAAAAGACAGCTTATGAGTTTGCTGTTAAGGAATTTGAACCCTTGGCCAAGGAATGTGACAGGGAAGAAAAATATCCGGAAAAACTTCTATCCAAGGCGAGTGAAGTTGGGTTTATAGGCTGCTTTTTTCCGGAAGAATACGGGGGAGCCGAATACGGTTTTTTTGAACTTGCTCTCATAACAGAACAGTTTTGCAGAGTTGATATGGGGCTTGACACGGCAATTATGAGCTCAACATTCGGTTCTGAGAATATTCTTTTTTTCGGGACTAAAGAGCAGAAAACAAAATATCTGCCGCCAATTGCCGAAGGCAGGGTTATATCAGCCGGTGCTTATACAGAGCCCGATGCAGGGACTGACGTGGTGGGAATGCAGACAACCGCCGTGAAAGACGGCAATGAGTATGTAATTACAGGTAATAAGATGTTTATTACCAACGGTACGATTTGCGATTTCATGGTTGTTTTATGTGTGACAAATCCCGAAGAAAAAAAGCCCCATAAAAGGCTCAGCCTGATTCTTGTTGAGTCTGACAGAAAAGGGGTTACGGCAAATAAAATTCACGGCAAGATGGGAATAAGGGCAAGCGATACAGCGGAAGTTGTGTTTGATGAGGTGCGTGTTCCATGTGAAAACCTTATTGGCCAGGAAGGCAGGGGGTTTTATCAGGTTATGCACTTTTTCGATATTACCAGAACCAGAGTTGCCGCACAGGGAGTTGGAATAGCCCAGGGTGCTTTAGAAAAAGTCATTAAGCATGTTAAACAGAGGCACACCTTTGGCAGACCAATATCTTCCAATCAGGCTATCCAGTTTGAAATAGCGGAAATGGCTACCAAGGTTGAGCTTGCCCGGACTTTAACATATAGAGCTGCATGGATGGTTGACAATAACAAGACCGATATGGCTATAAATGCCATGGCTAAATATTTTGCCGCCGAGACTGCTGTTTTTGTATGCAACAAGGCTTTGCAGTTTCATGGAGGTTATGGTTATATAGATGAATATGATGTGCAGAGATTCTACCGTGACGCAAAAATACTGGAAATTTATGAAGGAGCCAAAGAGGCTGAAAAAATGACCATAGCCAGCACCTTGTTTTAATATCATTGTTTTAATGTTTTTGGTTTTATCAGTATAAAAGTCATATTTGTCAAAATTGCAGGAGGTAAATTGAGTGATAGATATTAGTGTAAAAGGCAATGAGTATGATCAACCCCCTTTTGAAGTTGAAAAGGGTAAAATTAGAGAGTTTGCAAAAGCCATAGGAGATAACAATCCTGTTTTCAGAGATATGAATGCAGCTGCCAAACAAGGATTTAAAACCCTGGGAGTTCCTCCCACTTTTGGCACAGTGTTAACCTTAAACGGAAAGGTTTGGGATATAGTTGCTGAACTGAAACTCGATTTTGCCAAGGTGCTTCACAGCGGTCAGGAATATGAGTATTTTAAATCCATAGAACCAGGCGAAACTCTGTTCGGCAAGACAAAAATAGCTGACATCACAGAAAAATCAGGGAAGTCAGGCAAAATGCAGTTTATAGTTCTTGAAACAACATATAATGATAAATCCGGCGATAAGGTGTTTATTGACAGAATGACCCTTGCCGTGCGGGAATAACATAAAAACTAAGGAGGATGACTGGTGGCAGCAACAAAGGTATTCTTTGAAGATGTTGAGACAGGAGATAAAATACCTGAGTTAGTCAAAAAACCGATTACTGAAACTCAACTGGTTATGTATGCAGGAGCTTCCGGAGATTTTAACCCCATGCATACGGTTCACAAGTTCGGAGAAAGGGCTGGTTTCGGAGGCGTTATAGCACACGGCATGCTTGGTATGGCTTTTGCGGGGCAGCTTATTACAGACTGGCTCGGAGTCGACGCAATGACTAAATTTTCAGTTCGATTTGTTGGTATTACAAAGCCAAAGGATATTATTACCTGTAATGGTAAGATTACAAAAAAATATTCCAATGGTGGAAAAAATTATATAAATTGTGATCTGGTGTCGGTAAATCAAAATGGGGATACAGTTGTAACCGGATCAGCTACGGCAGTTTTGCCTAATAAATAGATAAACAGGGGGATATTATGGGATTAGTCGAAGGTAAGGTAGCAATAGTTACAGGATCAGGACGCGGCGCAGGCAAAGGCATAGCGACAATGCTTGCCAAAGAGGGTGCATCGGTTATTATTAATGACCTGGATGCTGAGCCTGCAGAGGAGACAGCAAGCGAGATTAATGCTACAGGAGCAAAGGCAGCAGCTTGCCCTGGAAGCGTTACAGATAAGGAATTCCCTGATAAGCTTATCAAAAAGGCAATTGATGAGTTCGGTAAGCTGGATATTATTGTAAATAATGCAGGATTCGGCTGGGATACCGTTATCCAGAAAATGACTGATGAGATGTGGTATGCTGTAATGGATATTCATACAGCTGCTCCTTTTAGAATTTTAAGGGCAGCAGCTCCGTATTTTAAAGATATGGCAAAGAAGGATAAGGCCGACGGCAAGAGAGTCTACCGCAAGGTAATTAATATTTCCTCCATCGGAGGCTTGTACGGCAATGCCGGTCAGGTAAACTATTCAGCAGCAAAGGCAGGCCAGATAGGGCTTTCCAAGGCACTGGCAAAAGAATGGGGACGTTATAATGTTAATGTTAATGTTGTTGCGTACGGATTTATCCAGACACGCATGACAGGTACTATTGAAGAGGGCCAATCTTTTAAGATTGGAGATAAAGAGATTGCCCTTGGTATTCCTTCAGCAAACCTGGCTGCTATTTCCAAGATGATTCCTCTTGGAAGAGCAGGTACGCCTGAAGATGCAGCGGGACCGGTTGTTTTTCTTGCTTCTCACCTCGCAGATTATATTACAGGCGAGGTTATTGCATGTAGTGGCGGTCTGGTTATTTAATGGTCAATATAATTTTATTTATAATGACTTTAAGCAATAATATATCAACTTGATATCCAAAGCCCTGCTATTTTATGTGCGGGGCTTTTTATTTTGTTTTATATCACGGTATTATATTTGTGTAATATAATATTTTTCTTTAAATTTATTATGTAATGAATTTAAAGAAAAAATCTAAGGAGGTTAGAGAATATGGTAGGAATTGTTTCTTATGGCGCGTATATCCCTAAATACAGGATAGACCGGAAGATTATTTATAAGGCAATGGGGTGGCTGAATCCGGCAACCTATATGCCTGGCGAAAAAGCGGTTGCAAATTTTGATGAAGACTCAATAACAATGGGTGTGGCAGCCGGTATGGACTGTCTTACAGATATTGATCGTAATATAATAGACGCATTCTATTTTGCAAGCACTACCAACCCTTATAAAGAACGCCAAAGCGCTGAAATTGTGGCAACAGCATGTGATTTGAATTCAGATATGCGTTCGGCCGATTTTGGACATTCCCTTAAGGATGCAACCACAGCCATGCTTGCAGCTTCAGACGGTGTGCAGGCAGGCACTTTAAGCAATGTCATGGTTTGTGCTTCAGATTGCCGCATAGGTAAACCTGGAAGCGCCCAGGAAGAGATATTTGGAGATGGCGCTGCCTCTGTTATAATAGGAAATGATAATGTAATAGCTGAATTTAAAGGCTCCTGCTCTGTTTCACACGACTTTCCTGATCACTGGAGAGGCGATATGGATAAATTTGATCGCCAGTGGGAGGACAGATTTATAAGAGATGTCGGTTACAGTAATTTTCTTATGGATACCATCGGCGGTTTAATGAAAAAATGCGGTGTTGAGCCAAAAGACATATCAAAAGTGGCTTATCCCTGCCTGTATGCTGGCGACCATAAAAAAATAGGAAAAAAACTCGGGTTTGAGCCGACGCAGGTGCAGGAACCTTTGCTGTACACCGTGGGCTATACAGGCACAAGTGATCCCATGCTGATGCTTGTCAAGATGTTAGAGGAGGCAAAACCGGGTGACAAGATAATTGTTTCGAGTTTTGGAAGCGGAAGTGATGCGCTTTTATTTGAGGTTACTGATGGGATAAAAAAAGTACAGGGTAACAGAAAGGGTGTTGCAAAACATCTCGCTTTAAAGCATGAACTGAAAAGTTATGAAAAGATGGCCGTGTTTAATAAAACTCTGCCTGCGGAAGTGGGTATTCGCGGAGCAATGGCTGTTCTTTTTATAAGCTTTTCCGAAATGTGGAGAAGTAGAAAACAGATGCTCGGGCTTTGCGGAACAAAGTGTACCAAATGCGGAACACCACAATTCCCATTGCAGAGAATATGCGTTAATCCTGACTGCGGCGCTGTTGACCATATGGAAGAGTATAGATTCTCTGACAAGGAAGCGACTCTTTTTACATATACTGCCGACAGTCTGGCATGCACTCCAAGCCCTCCTGCTTTTTACGGTATAGCAAACTTTGACGGTGGAGGCAGATACTGGTTTGACTTAACCGATGTTGAGTTTGATGATGTAAAAGTCGGCATGAAGATTCAGATGAGTTTTCGTAAAAAATATGTGGATGACAAGTTTCTTGAAAGTCACATCTATTTCTGGAAAATGATTCCTGTTATGAAGTAGACTCTGTTTTTTATCGGTTATGTATTAGACAAAATAGCCCTTTACGGCTTAATATTAGTTAAGTAAAATTTAAGAACGGCATTTTTTTAAAAAATTTCGCTGCTCTTTTCAGGAGGTAAAAATGGCAGAAGGTATAAAAGATAAGGTTGCAATTATCGGAATGGGATGCACCCGGTTCGGGGAACGCTGGGATGCAGGTCCTGAAGATTTAATGATTGAAGCTTTTATGGAAGCTTTGGAAGATTCCGGAGTTGAAAAGAAAGATCTTGAAGCTGCCTGGTACGGAAGCTGTGTTGATGAGGTAAATGTTGGAAAATCAGGCGCATCATTAAGTCTTGCTTTAAAACTCCCTTATATTCCGGTAACAAGAGTTGAAAATTTTTGTGCCACAGGTTCAGAGGCATTAAGAGGCGCGGCATATGCTGTTGCATCCGGCGCATGTGATCTTGCAATGGCCCTTGGCGTGGAAAAGCTGAAGGATACAGGTTACGGTGGACTGCCTGATCTTCCCACTCTTCTCGGGATGAAGAACAGGGTCTTTTTTCCGAATATTACAGCCCCCGGCGGATTTGCAATGCTGGCAACAAGATATTTCGACAGATATGGACTTTCGCCCGATGAAGGTAAAGAGATTCTCGCAATGATATCTGCAAAGAGTCATTATAATGGTTCCATGAATCCAAAGGCGCATCTGCGCAAGGTAGTTACCGTTGAACAGATAATGAAGGCTCCCATGATTGCATGGCCACTGGGTCTTTTTGACTGTTGCGGTGTCAGTGACGGAGCGGCATGCGCAATAGTATGCAGGGCTGAAGACGCTCATAAATACAGAAAAGACCCTGTTAAAATAAAATCAATGCAGATCGCTCTTAGTTCAGGTGAAGAGTTGATGTATAATGGTAAATGGGATTATACATACGTTGAAAGTACACGAAGAGCGGCCGAAAGAGCCTATAAGGAAGCCGGCGTTACAAAGCCGAGAGAAGAAATCAGTATGTTTGAAGTCCATGACTGTTTTTCTATTACAGAACTTGTAACATATGAGGATTTGATGCTTTCTGAAGTCGGCAAGGCTGGAGATGACGTAAGGGACGGTTTTTATAATCTCGACGGCAAGATTCCTTGTCAGCCAAGCGGCGGTTTAAAGTGTTTCGGTCATCCCATTGCCGCAAGCGGTTTGAGAATGGTTTACGAGATGTACAAGCAGCTGCAGGGCAAGAGTGGTGACAGGCAGATTAATGATCCTACATTAGGGCTGACTCATAACCTCGGTGGATTCCCCACAATGAATCTTATCAGTGTTAATATACTCGGTCTTTAATTATTAAATTTATTTCACATCCGTTTTTTAATTTGGAAACGGATGTGAAATAAAAAAGCAAGGCTTATTTTGCGTTTTTCTTGAGGAACTCAACCATCTCTTCAAAGTTTGAGTTTTGGTCAAAAACAGCTGCCACACCAATCTTTTTTAGTTCATCACGGTCTCTGTAGGGAATAACTCCTCCGATAAATACAACAGCGTCATCAATCCCTTCCGCTTCTAACAGTTCCATTAATTTTTTACATATCGGAACATGTGCTCCTGACAAAATACTCAGACCAATAAGTGAAATGTCCTCCTGAACAGCGGCTTGAACAATCTGCTCAGGTGTCTGGTGCAATCCTGTATATATAACTTCCATTCCTGCATTTCTAAATGCTGTGGCAACGGCTCGTGCTCCGACATCATGGCCGTCAAGACCGGGTTTTGCCACCAATACTCGAACAGGTTTATCTGTACTCATAATATATTTTCTCCCATAATGTTTCTATATTATACACCGGTTGGCGCTCTAAATCGCCCGCCGGTAATTTTTTCCAATGTTCCCACAATTTCACCTATTGATGCATAAGATTTGACTGCTTCAATCATATAATGCATCATGTTTTCAGATCCCCTGAATGCATCTTCAAGCTCTTTCAAGGCTTTTTCCGTCTTTTCATTATCTCTTCCGGCTTTAACTTTTTTCAGTTTTTCAATCTGGCGGTCCATAATAGTATTATCATATTCATGAAGCTCGCCTTCATATTTGGAAATATCCTCGTCTTTAAGGGCATACTTGTTTAAGCCCATAACAATGGTTTTGCCTTCCTGAATCGATTTTTGATACTGATAGAGCTGGGAAGTCATCTGCCTTTGTATCTCGCCTTTTTCTATGAGCTTCAGCATGCCTCCGCGACTTCTGACATCATCAATTATTTCATTCATCTTTTCTTCGCACTGATTGGTCAATGTCTCAACATAATAAGAGCCGCCGAGAGGATCAGCCACATCCGGGATACCTGTTTCATGGGCTATAATCTGATGTATCATCAATGAAATACGGGATGATTCTTCATTGGGAATTGCAAATGCCTCATCATAGCAAGGTATGGCAATGGCCTGGGCGCCGGCTAAAACTGCGGAGAGGGCTCTTAATGTTGTCCTTGTTATGTTGTTTAAAGGCTGTTTAATAATAAGATTCCCTGTGTCTGCGGGAAGCATAATACGAAGGGTCTGCGCTCTTTTGTTGTCAATCCCGTAGTCTTCCTTCATGATTTTAGCCCATTTTCTTCTAAGGGCTCTTACTGTGGCTATATTTTCAAAAAAGTTGGCCTTCATTGTGGTCATGAAAGCAAGAACAGATGCAATTTTTTCTGCAGAAATTCCTCTTTTTACTAACTCGTCAAGATAAACAAGAGCGTTTAAACACATATATGCAGCAGTCTGGACAGAATAGGCTCCAGCGCAGTTCATATGACCTGAAATACTGATGGCATTAAATCTTGGGCTTTCTTTCTGACAGTACTCTATTATATCACATGCAAGGCGAATAGATTCGGTGGGAGGAAAAATAAAGGTTCCCCTTGCTATGTACTCCTTTAAAATATCATTCTGAACCGTTCCCCTGATCTGGTCCCTGGGAACACCCTGTTTTTCTGCAACTACGGTATACATGGCAAGAATTATGCTTGCGGGTGCGTTGATGGTAAAGGCGGCGCTGATTTTGCCAAGGGGAATGCCCTTGAAGATATTTTCCATATCATCGAGAGTATCAATGGCAACTCCGACTCTGCCTACTTCGCCCTGGGCATGGGAAGAATCCGAATCATAACCAAGCTGTGTGGGAAGATCCATGGCCACGTTCAAACCGCTTTGCCCCTGATCAATAAGAAATTTATACCTTTTGTTTGCGTCTTCACTGCTTCCAAAACCTGCATACTGCCTTACCGTCCAGAGACGTTCCGTATACATTGACGGGTGTATGCCTCTTGTAAAGGGATACTCCCCGGGTCCTCCAAGATCTCTTTCATAATCGAGATCTTTAAGATCATCAGGCGTATATAACCTTTTTAAGGGTATGCCCGATTCCGTATATTTAGTTACAGGTTTTTTCTTTTCCTTTTTTTTATCTTTCTGCCCCATAATTTACTTCCTCCTGATTACAACAATTTGATAAGTTGATTCTCCATAAAGACCTGCGTTGCCACGATCTCTTTAAAAACACAGGGTTATATCTGTTTTGCCCCACCATTACCTTTTGATATTTTTCCCAATAGATCAAACAGGTAACTAATATTTATAGTATATATAAAAAAATTTGCAAGTTTTTTTTGTCAATCCAAAATTTCATATACTTAAAAGCGCATATGTTAAAGCAAGAATCTTTGTTGATTTTTTTTAAAAAATCGTGTTAGTTTCCTGATAAATTATCGGAAAGTCAGGTTCTTTTTAAAATTAATTTTAAACTGTGGAGGTTATATCATGAATGACAAGAAGACCGGTTTGACGAGAGCTATTGCCAGATTTATTGTTAATACAGACGCAAATGACATACCGCCGGAAGTTTACGAACATGCCAAGGTTGCCTTTATGGACTGGCTTGGAGTTATAATGGCGGGAAAAGATGACCCGCTTGTGGAAAAGCTGATACATTATTCGGATTTAATGGGCGGGAATGAACATGCTACTATTTTAGGGCATGGCATTAAAAAGAGCCTTAGAGACGCAGCCTTGATTAACGGGGCAGCCTCCCATGCCCTTGATTTTGACGACAGTTCCATGGCTTTTCTCGGGCACCCTTCAGTAACCATGTTTCCGGCATTTCTTGCTCTTTCCGAATTTAATGGGAAAAGCGGTATGGATTTTTTATACTCTTATATAATGGCTCTTAAGGTGGGATGCGCTATTGGAACCTGTGCAGGCATGGAGCATTATATGTCTGGCTGGCATTCAACGTCCACAATGGGGCATTTTGCCTCGGCAACGGGCTGCTCAAGGCTTCTTGGACTTAATGAGGAGCAAACACTTTATGCTCTTGGCATAGCAGGCACACAGGCCTCAGGATTAAAAATATCATTCGGAACAATGTGCAAACCGTTTCATGCAGGAAAAGCCGGTCAGAGCGGAATGATGGCTGCTCTGCTGGCATTGGATGGATTTACTGCTGCCCAGGATGTGCTGGAAGGGCCAAGCGGATATTTTCAGGTCGCCAAAGGCCATGTTGATGAAGAAGTTATTAACAATCTCGGCAAAACCTGGGATATCGAAACCCTTGCACAAAAATATCATGCTTCATGCCATGCCACCCATTCTCCCATTGAAGCTGCCCTGGCAATAACACAAAAAGAAAATATTACCTGTAAAGATATAAAATCTATTGCCATTGATGCTGCAAAGATAGCAACGGACGCAGCAGGCAAGCCGGTGGCAAAAACAGGGCTGGAAGGAAAATTCAGCATAAGCTACTGTGTTGCCAATGCCCTGATAAGGGGGAACACCGGTATGCAGGCATTTACAAAGGAGAAGGTAACTGACCCTGAAGTGAATGAGCTCATGGGCAGAACAACCTTAACAACTGATGAAACATTATCTTCCCTTGAATCAAAAGTAACTATTCAGACAAATGACGGCAGGGTCTTTACGGCCAATGCAGACATAATGAATGATATACCTTCCCTTGAGATGAAAAAAGTTAAGATTACAGATAAATTTATAGATCTCGCAAGCCCTGTTTTGGGAGAAAGCAAAGCAAAAACTATAGTGGAATCAATTTTAACCTTAGATAAAATGGGCAGTATGAAATCTTTTGTGGATATGCTGGGATAATATTATGATTAATTACATTACCAAAAGAAGGATGAAACTGTTTTTGTTTGTTACTTCACTTGTGCTTGGGATATCCATGATGTATCCATGTGCATTTGCGAAAAAAAAGCAAAAAGAATTAAAATTAATCATGGCCACAAATATTCCGCCCAGTCTTAAACATATTTACCAAGGACAGAAAACCTTTGTAAATATGGTTAATGAACGGGGTAAAGGTGTGGTACAGATAAATATGTACTGGTCGGGTTCACTTCTTAAGGGCAAACAGCTTTTGCCTGGTCTCCAGGCAGGAACCGTTGACATGATATGGCTTTCAAGCGCTTATGTTGCTTCAACGTCTCCAATTTTAGGACTTCATGCCCTGCCTTTATGGAAATCCATAGAAAATTCATACGAGGATTTAAAGATAGGTTCCGACCTTGCCAGGCTTCAGAATAAAGAGTTGAAAAAAAAGAATCTTATGCAGCTTTTAACAGGAGGCGTGCTTCCGGAGTATGTATATACAAGAAAGAGACAGATTAAAACTGTAAAAGATATGAAGGGTTTAAAATTAAGAGTGGTTGGAAAGGTTGATGCCAAAATTGTTCAGGCTCTTGGAGGTTTTCCTGTCAGTATACCGGCAGGAGAGCATAGCCAGGCTCTTCAGCGAGGAGTCGTTGACGGTTCTCTTGTAACACCCTGGGCAACGGAAGGAAGAGGGCTTGCCGAACATTGTAAATATTTGCTGATATATCCCATAGCCAATGTAAATGTTTCCATGTTTGTTTTACACAGCAGATGGGAGCGTTTGCCTGAAAATGTTAAAAAAGTAATAATGGATTGCGCAATAGAATCGGAAAGGCTGTTCGTTGGTCCGGCTGGAGCTGCTTCCAATGATGCTCAGCTTAATGATGACCTGCTTCCCCTATGTGAAAAAAAAGGTATGACTGCCACCTATCTATCTAAAGAGAATGCCCTGGAATTTGACAAGGCTGTTCAGAAGGTGATTGACTGGTGGATTAAAGAGGTTGGGGCTGAAACCGGCAATAAGGCATTGGGATATATCAAAAACAGATAGAATATAAGGAACGGGGACGAAAAATATGAGCAAAAAAATTTTATTTCTATCTGTTACGGTTTTATCTGTTTTATATCTGCATATTGCAGTTGTTTCGGCTAAAAGTCAAAGCAGGCAAAAAGAGATGAAACTGATTATGGCCACAAATGTTACGCCGGGTTATCCTTATATCGGTAAAGGCATGAAAACCTTTTTAGACATGGTTAATGAGCGCGGTAAAGGTGTGGTGCAGATAGATATGTACTGGGGCGGGGCATTGCTGAAGGGCAAACAGCTTCTTCCGGGTCTGAGGGCAGGAACTGCTGATATGATATGGGTTTCAAGCTCTTATCTTGTGGGAGATTTTCCATCACTTGGGATTCAGTCACTGCCATTATGGAAAACACTTGCAAAATCATATGAAGACAGAAAAATAGGGAGCCCTCTGGCTGTTTGGCAGAATCAGGAGCTGAAGAAAAAAAATTTAAAACAGCTTCTTACCACAGGTATGATACCGGAGATTTTATTCACAAGGAAAAAGCTTGTGAGATGCCCTGGGGATATGAAGGGGCTAAAAATCAGGGTTCCGGGTAAAATTGAGGCTAAAGCTGTTCATGCCATGGGCGCCTTCCCTGTAAGCATACCTTCGGCGGAACATGGTCACGCTCTTTCAAGAGGTGTGGTGGACGGCTCCATTATCACCCCATGGACTGCAAAGGGCAGGGGTATAGAAGAGTTTTGCAAGTACATGCTTGACTATCCCTTTGGCGGAATTAATGCGTCAATCTTTGTGTTAAACGACAGATGGGAAAGCTGGCCTGAAGATGTGCAGAAAATTATCATGGATGCGGCAATAGAATCGGAAAGGCTTTTTATAGGCCCTGCCGGAGCCACCTTAAATGACGCACAGTATAAAGGTGAAGTGATCCCCTATTATGAAAGCAAGGGGCTAAAAGCTGTATATCTGACAGATGCTGAAACCAGGAAATTTGACAAGGCAATAGAACCGATAATCAAGTGGTGGATTAAAAAAGTAGGCACTGAGACAGGAGAAAAAGCAATCGGGTATATACAGGATTAATTTTTTTTTATGCTGTTAGTTAGTAGGGGCAGAATCTATTTCTGCCCTTGTATCATTTTTGGTAGATGCAAATATGTATCATTTTGGGCATATATTGACAGGAAAGGGCGGATATGGAATTCGCCCCTACTGCCAAGGAAGCCTGGCATCGGGATTGCTCCAGAAAAATGCAAGATAAATAGATATAATAAATCCTCCGGCGCAAAAAACAACCAGTGTAAGAATGCCCCAGGCACCAGGACCGGATATATATAAAAGCAGTCCACCTGCAATAATATTTATCCATCCCCAGATAATATTAACTGCGGCTGAAGATTTAACCCCAAAGGGAGTCATGTGGCGTTTGCCGCATATCCCCTGTACAAGATGAGGAATTGAATTAAAAAGAAACATGCCTGAGAAAAAAGCTGTTAAGAAATGAGTCATTCGCTACCTCCGTAACAATCTGTCGAGGGTTAAAATTATCCTCTGACGCAGATATGGGCAATAAAGACAGTTCTAGTTCAGATACTATAGATTGTCACATAATAAATTTCACAAGGCCAGAGGGAGGAAGGCGTATTGTGATACTCCGACGACCGATAACGCAGTGAAATTATTTATGTGACGGTCTATATTTAATAATGGAGGAAATCATATCTTGTGCAATGGAGTATGGATTTTCTTCACCTGCAACAATTTTGTTAACCCCTTTTTCAAGACTGCCGTCTTTATCCCATTTATTTATTAAAAACCGTTCTATTTCCTTTTCAACAAGCTCAACAAGTTCTTCCCTTATACGGTTTTTCTGCCTGGATTTTTCCTGTCTTATTTCTTTAAGTTTAACAAAAAGTGTTTCTACAAATTTCTCAACCCCTTTACCTGTAGTGGATATGGTTTTAAGAACAGGTACTTCTTTGTAGGCTTTATCAGGAATCAGCATCTGCATGGATTCGAGCTCCATTACCAGTTGATCGCTTCCGTCCTTGTCAGCCTTATTTACGACAAAAATATCCGCTATTTCCATTATACCTGCTTTGATTGCCTGGATGCCGTCGCCCTGACCAGGAACGCAAACCACAACTACAAGGTCGGCAGCTCTCATTACCTCTACTTCATCCTGCCCTACGCCAACGGTCTCTATAAGAATAATATCTTTACCAAAGGCATCAATTATTTTTATAACATCCCTTGCTGCAACGCTCAATCCACCCATGGCTCCGCGTGTGGCCATTGAGCGTAAAAAAACATTTTCAAGGGTGCTGATATCGGTCATGCGCAGCCTGTCTCCGAGAAGAGCGCCGCCTGTAAAAGGGCTTGAGGGATCTATGGCAACAATGCCAACACTAAGCCCCATATTATAAAGTACACGGGTCATTTCATTTGTAAGGGTACTCTTTCCGGCTCCTGGTGAACCTGTGAGTCCAATAACAGGAGTTCTTTTAATTTTGCCGTAAATTAGCTGCATGGCATCAAGCCAGCCAGGCTCCCTGTTTTCAACTTTGGTGATAAGCCTTGACATGGCAAGAACAGATCCTTCCTGCATCTTGTCAGTCAAAGTCTTCCAGTCGTTATTCATTTTTATTATTCCCTGTTAATGAAGATAAACATCTAAAATAACATAAGGCTAATACCTTTTTTTTCCTATACCTTAAAATGCCTGTTGTGTCAAACGGGCTCCTGAAAATTATGTTCCACCACCGCGGCAAATTCGGTTTAAGTTGCAACTCGCCGCCGCCTGTGGTAAAAATATCAGAAGATTTTTTAAAACCACCTCAAATGTTTCTGAATGGTATTTTATGCTGATACCTTTTTTTTATGCACTGAATGTATTGCTCCTGCTCTCGGGGGTTTTAGGCATTCGTATGGATAGTGGTGAGCGGCGCTTTTCCCTTTCGCTGATGCAGATCTTAGCCGGTTTGCCGCTGCTTGCCGGAGAATATTTTTATCTATCCTGCCATTTAGAGGCCAGGGCAGTTCAGGTAGTACTTTTTTCCGAAATTGTCTTTGCCCTTATATGGCTTTCCATGGCACTGGGGCTGCGCAATGCAGCGGTCGTAACTGCGGGGGAATCCAGGCTCAATTTCCTGATTGAAATTATTGCTGGAGCACTGGTGACGGCAGCGGCCGGTTATTTCATAGTCTACCGTTCCGGCGCCAAAATGCCCGATGCAATCCTGGCTTTTAATATTTACAGTCCTGTCTATTTTTCGGCTGTTTTTATCCTGATAACGGTTCTCTATGCTTCCTGGCGTCTGGAGCATTTTTGGCGGGCACTTAATGCCGCGCGGCGCTGGGAGTACAAGTCTCTCGTGGTTGGCAGCTATCTGGTATGTGGAGCCCTGGCATGGAGCGTCTCCTATCGGCTGACATACCTGACAATTATTCCCAGGCACCTTCTGCTTTTATCGGTGCTTTTTATTTTCGGCTGGATTTTGATGCTCTATGCAACAGTCCGTTACCGGCTGCTGAATCGCAAGATCTTTGTTTCCAGGAAGGTGGTCTATTCCTTTGTTGTTCCGTCCCTTCTTGCCGCCTATCTTTTAGGTTTCGGGATGGTCTCCCTGATCATGCGTACCTTTGGGCTACCGCTGTCCTTTGTTTTGAAGTGGCTGTTTCTCGCTATGGGGTTTGTTGTTGTCGGGCTCTTTGCCTTTTCCGGAAAAATGCGCCGCCGGGTGCACTTTTTTATCAGCACCCACTTCTATATCAATAAATACGAATACAGGGATGAGTGGCTGGCCCTTTCCAGGCACCTCCAGGGTGCCATGACCGAGGTCGATGTGGTTAATGCCCTTCGCCAGGTGCTGACCGAAAGTCTCTATACCTCTGAAATTTTTATCTGGCTTGGGGATTCGTCCCATGGGTACAGGCTGGTTTCTTCCCCTGAAAATCCCGGCACCCTGAGTAACGAAAATGATATTGCTTCAAATGATCCCCTCGTGAGATATATCAAGACCCATTCCCATTTTCATATTAAAGAACAAGAACCTGACCAGGCATGGCAAAAGGTACTGAAAACCAGGGCGTCCTTCCTGACTTCTCTTAATCTGACACTCCTGGCTCCCATCTCTATTGGCAATAAGCTTGCAGGGCTGATTGGTCTTGGACCGGAATTTACCGGCGGACAATACGGTTATGATGATTTTGATCTGCTCACTGTCCTGGGCAGTCAGACAGCCTCTGCACTGCTGGCGGTGCGAATGGCCGAAGAACTGGCCCATGCCCGGGAACAGCAGGCATGGAACCGTTTATCCGCCTTTGTCCTCCACGACATCAAGAACGCAGCCACCATGCTCTCTTTGTTGCGGGAAAATGCCCACGAGCATATCCATGAACCTGAGTTCCAGCAGGATATGCTGGAATTGGTGGACGACGCTTTAAAAAGAATGGGCAGGGTGGAGCAGCGTCTGGGGACATTGAAAGATGAGATCACGCCGGTGCGGCAGAACCTTGAACTTGGCCGGTTTTTGCAGGATTGCCGCCGCCGGCTGGGAAAAAAGCTTTCGTCAATGGAGATCACTATTGAATGTAAAAGCAAAATGCAGGTAAGTACAGATCCTGAGCTTCTTTTCTCTATTCTGGAAAATCTGCTGCTCAATGCTTTTGAGGCCCGGGGAGAGGGGGCTGTTGTGCAAATCAGAACTATCAGAGATGCCGGAAATAGACAGGCACTTATGGAGATTATGGACAACGGCCCCGGAATAGCAGAAGAGCTGTTGCCCGATGCTTTGTTTGAGCCCTTTAAGACCAGCAAGGACGGGGGCAGCGGTATCGGTTTATGGCAGGTGAAAAGAATGGTTGCCGGTTTGGGAGGTAGTGTTGCGGCTGAAAATGTGCCGAAGGGGGGCGCCAGGTTTGTGATCAGGCTGCCGTTGGCTAAGGGTGTCGGATAATTTTACAGTTGCCAATGCCAAGCTTGGTCATAATTTTCTTGGGTATGCGATTGTTAGCGCATAAAAATCTTGCCATGTGAGTAAAAAAGGTATATTTTATACGCTATGCATACATTTGAATTTGACAAAAATAAGAGCGCTTCAAATTTAAACAAACATGGGATTGATTTTGTCACGGCTCAGGAACTTTGGAATGACCCTGATCTCATTGAAATCAAGGCGACATCAGATAGTGAAGCACGGTTTTTACTCGTTGGTCGTATTAAAGGAAAACATTGGTCTGCTGTCATAACCTATCGTGAAAACAAAATCAGAATAATATCTGTAAGGCGCTCCAGAAAGTCAGAGGTAGAACTTTATGAAATCTAAAAATTTTGATAAAAAATTTGATGAAAATAAGGCAGACATTATTGATGATCTTGACTTATCCACTTTGAGACGTCCAAATCAACAGCAAAAAAGAGTCAATGTAGACTTTCCTGTTTGGGTCATTGATTCTTTAGATAAAGAAGCAAATCGGGTCGGTGTAACTCGCCAATCCATAATTAAGCTTTGGCTGGTTGAAAGACTCGAAAAACTTGCGCTAACAAGGCAAATGCACTCGGACGGTTAAAAGCGGCGCGGCTTTCGCTACAGCACACCGCTTTTAACCGCCAGTGATTTAAAAATAAATATATTGGTGTTGTCATTACAATTTGAACCTTTTTCATTTTGACACTATATACAGTATCCTATGCGATGTTAATTATTGATTTGTGGAGGCAGGCTATTTTGTTTCCTGGGACAGGGATGACACCTTTAAGCTTTTCTTGACGGATCAGCAATAGATTGTAAAGCAGATTTAGATGAAATGGGATAAAAAAAATCCCCCAATGTTAAGAACATCGGGGGGGTTTTGTAAAACTGTTTCTGATTTTATAATCCCATTAAAACCTGTTTAACTCTTTTTGATCAACCTCTTGCGGCTGTAACCCACCAGACCGAGGAGGCCAACGCCCATGAGCAGGATTGTGGAGGGTTCCGGGACTGGGGCACCTGATGATACATAAGTAAAATTATCAATGCCGATCCAATCATAATCGCCAGATGTTTGCTGTATCACAGCATAAGATATGCCTGCTGTAGCAAGCCCATAGAATTCGCCAGAGAAACTACCGTTGGGAAGCCCCCTAGAATCAATGATGCTATCGGTTGCATCATAAGCACTTAGAGTCCAGGTAGCCCAAGCTTCAGCCATTCCCCAGTTAAAACCAAACGCATTAACATCAGTTGCGAAATCAACTGTAAGGGATTGAAAACCGTGATTAGCGTAAGTACCGTTATCCAAATATACGCCAGTCATATTATAGATCTGCCAGTCATCATCAATCATTAAATGGTTATTCCCAGCACTAAATGTTACATCATTAACAGTAATTGAGGTGTATGTTCCCTGAGCTACGGATTCGAAATCAATTATTGTAGCACCAGTCAACGCTACATCTGAATTACTATTGATTGGCACTGCACTTGCAATCCCTACCATACCAAAAACCATTAACATCGCACATAAAACTAATAAAAACTTTTTCATTTTTCTTCCTCCCTCTTTAAAGATTAAAAAAATAATTATTAAATCCATTTGCTTTTCACTTACAATAAACAGCAACTATCGTGCCATTCACTTAACTACTTGAAATTTCATAGATTTTTAATCTTTATCCTGTCTACATCCCGGCCGTTGTAAGAAAATCCGACAGTTTCAGGAAGTCACAAACCGTGGCTTTTTTGCGATACATCACTTAACAGCTTGTAATTGCTATGGTTAATAGCGGTTGGCTGGAAAAAATGGAAAATTAGGCGGCAAAGCTTTTCAAAATGGTGTCGGAATAATTTACAGTTTTGTGAGGGATGTCCACCCTGCCTACCAGAACATCCAGTTACCGGTCAGCAATACATAGATCCCCAATCCAAGGTTGGTGATGCCGTGGGCCAGGATGACCCCCTTTAGCTTTTTCTGACGGATCAGCAACAGATTGTAAAGCAGACCGGCAATAATTCCCACAATCACCCGGTGATGTTCAAAACCAAACAGGATTGCCACACCAATAAATGAAAACCAGGTAAAGGCGCCCACAGGCACTGACCGAAAATTCGGATTAATCAGATAGCGCATGAAAAAAGAACGCCAAAACAGCTCTTCCATGACCGGAACAACCACTGCAGCACCCATCAGGCGCACGGCAATCAGCCCCATTGCAGCCGCTTTTGGCCAGCCAAAACTATAGGGATCAAAACCGGAATGTTGGCCAAACTGAGGCAGATAGACTTCCGGCGCAATCCAGATGACCAGCACCAGGAGGCCACAGAAAACAGCCGTCAAACACTCTATAAAGGAGAGCCCTTGGGAAAAGTCGGCGGCATACTTATGCCGCCAGAACCAGAGCAGGGCTCCGACAATGATGGTCTTGATGATATAGAAAAAGGGACTCAAGTCAGGAAAAAAGCGGGCAGGCTCGGTCAATAATAAAAACAGAACAAAGGGTAAAACATATGGAACCCAGGGTTTTTTCAATACTCGCTTTAACTGACCTTCATAAATTTTCATTTATTTATACTTATTCCGTGTTTTTTCAGGAGATCGTGCAAAGTGGGGCGGCTGATCTCAAGGAGTTTGGCGGCCTGGCTGATGTTGTTGCCGGTCAGCGCCAATGCCTTGCAGACAGCAATTTTATCGGCTGTCTCACGGGTCTCTTTTAAGGTGGACAGTTTTTCTTTTACCGGTTCCGTTGCTACGTTTTCGAGGCCCATATCAGATGGATGGATAACTTTGCCGGTAGTGGTGCCAAGTGCCCTGCGGATACGATTTTGAAGTTCACGGACATTGCCCGGCCAGGCATGGGTCGTCAGGGCGACAATCGCTGCCGGCGAAAAAGATGTTTGCCCGCGTTGCAGGTTGTGGGTTTCCTCTAACAGGAAATGATGAGCCAGCAGCACGATTCCTTCAGGTCGCTGATTCAGATTGGGGATTCGTAAGGGGATGACATTAAGGCGGTAGAAGAGGTCTTCGCGAAAAGCCTTATGCTTGACTGCATCCTCCAGATTGACGTTCGTTGCTGCAATGATCCGCGTATCAAGTGTAATCGTCTTTGTTCCTCCAAGCCGTTCAATGGTGGATTCCTGAAGAAACCGAAGGATTTTCACCTGCAGGAGCAGGGGCAGTTCACCAATCTCGTCCAGAAAAATCGTTCCCTGATTGGCCTGCTCAAACTTGCCGATCTTACGACCCGCTGCCCCTGTGAAGGCACCCTTCTCGTGACCGAACAGCTCACTTTCCAGCAGATTTTCCGGAATCGCACTGCAGTTTATGATGATTAGCGGTTTTGCTGCCCGGTTACTCAGGCGGTGCACGGCGCGGGCGGCCATCTCCTTGCCGGTTCCCGTCTCTCCTGTGATAAGCACCGGATAGTCGGTCTCACTTACCTGTTTAATGCGCTTGAACACTTGGGCCATGACAGAAGAAACACCGACCATGCCACACAGCGAACCGGTTTGGCTGGTTTGCCGCTGGAGCCTGCGGTTGGACTCTTCCAGTTCATGGATTTTAAAAGTACGGGAAAGAATGATGCTTAATATTTTTAAATCAATGGGTTTTGCGCAAAAATCAGCGGCTCCAAGGGCAATGGCCTTAACCGCATTTTCTTCCTCGGCATTACCGGTGATGACAATTACCCTGGTGTGAG
>CAYZXU010000006.1:0-42147 GCA_964482535.1 uncultured Desulfobacteraceae bacterium
TGTTGAAAAATCCTGAATCTGTGTTGAGGGACAGCCGCAGGGCAATGTGTCTGGTATGGGCACTGCTTTTTGTTGCTGCTCGAGATGTTTTTCAACTGCCTCTTCATCAAATTCTTCTGTTTCACGCTCAACTATCTTGAGCGCTCCCTGGGGACAGTCTCCAATGCACGCGCCAAGTCCATCGCAAAGGTTGTCTGAGATAACTTTGGCCTTGCCATCAATGATTGCAATGGCGCCTTCAGCACATGCTATTACACACTGACCGCATCCATCACACAGCTCTTCATTAATTTCGATTATTTTTCTTTTTACTTTCATCTTTAACACCTCTATGATTGTTTAATAAAACTTTTCGGGCATTATCTTTACCGGAATCGGTCATGAATGATTTTTTTATAATTTTTTCAAGCTGTTCAGCGGTTATGGATTTATCCTTATGGTTATCCTCTATGTTTGCAATAAGGTCTGCATCATACACCGCCTTGAAACTGTCGGTTTCTTCCGGTTTGGGATGATGGTGATGCCCGACAATATCACATACCTCTTCTATAAGTTCTTCTTTGGTGCCAAGCTTTTCCAGTATTGATCGTGCTATGGGCGGGCCTTCAAGTTCCTGATATTTTGGCGCTGTGCTGTTGTGCTTTTTTTCTGCTTCATGAATTCCGATGTCATGAAGGTATGCGGCAGATAAAATAACTGCCAGATTCCCAGGGCTTTCGGCTTTGCCGATTTGTTCCGCATATCTTGCCACACGCATGGAATGGCTGATTCTTTTAAAATCGGTTTTAAAATACCGCTTCATTTCAATTGCCACCCGATCCTTTAACAGATCTTCTTTTTGTGCCAGGAGTTCGGGGGGAAGATTCCCTATGCACTGTTCGGCAAAGGGGCAATATGCAGCACACCCAAAATCCATTTCAGGATTGATGAACCTGTGCCCGCAATTTGGACATTTGCGGGTTGTGTCATCCTTGAAAAATTCCACTTTTTTACCGCATTCCGGACATTTTGCATCAAAGATGGCTCCCGGTTTCCAGTACATGGTATCTTGACCTGGGCATTTCATAATTGTCCTCCCTACTCCTGATTTATTTTTTCTATCCCGATCATCCCGTATATCCTGTCAAAATTTATTTTTTTGACAGGATTAACAGGATTTCTTTATTTTTTCTATCCTGATCATCCCGTATATCCTGTCAAAAAGGAACACTTTTATTTTCCCGCCATCATAGCTTCTATATCTGCTTCTACTGTGTCTATGGGTTTAATGTTAAAATTTTCCACCAGAACATTGATAACATTTGGAGACAAAAAGGCCGGCAAAGTCGGCCCAAGACGGATACCTTTAACCCCGAGAAAAAGAAGCGCGAGAAGAACTGCCACTGCTTTTTGTTCATACCAGGATATATCGAATGAAATCGGAAGATCATTAATATCGTCCAGTTCAAAAACCTCTTTGAGCTTTAATGCAATAACCACAAGAGAGTAGCAATCATTACACTGTCCGGCATCAAGAATCCTGGGGATACCGCCGATATCACCAAGATCCAGCTTGTTGTAGCGGTATTTTGCACAACCTGCCGTCAAAATTACAGTATCTTTTGGCAGTTTTTCAGCAACTTCCGTATAGTAGCTTCTTGATTTCTGCCGTCCGTCGCATCCAGCCATAACCACAAAGCGTTTGATTGCTCCTGATTTTACCGCATCTACCACCTTGTCAGCAAGGGCGAGAACCTGGTTGTGTGCGAATCCGCCGATAATTTTGCCTGTTTCAATTTCAGTGGGAGGATCACATTTTTTTGCCAGCTCTATAATCTCGGAAAAATCCTTTGAGCCGCCTTCTGGCCTGTCTGCAATATGTTTTACTCCAGGATATCCTGTCATTCCGGTAGTAAAAATTCTGCTTTGATATGTATTATTTTTTTTCATGGGAATAATACAGTTTGTAGTCATGAGAATAGGCCCGTTAAAGGATTCAAACTCTTTGTTCTGTTGATACCATGCTCCCCCGTAGTTGCCCACACAATGATCGTACTTTTTAAATGCCGGATAGGAATTGGCAGGAAGCATTTCGCCATGGGTATATACATCTACTCCGGTACCTTCGGTCTGTTTTAAGAGCTCTTCCATATCCTTTAAGTCATGCCCGCTGATCAAAATCCCGGGATTTTTTCCAACGCCGATATTTACTTCAGTGATCTCAGGATGACCGTAAGCAGATGTATTTGCTTCATCCAACAGAGCCATTGTACTTACTGCAACCTCTCCGGCTTTCATTACAAGGGCGACCATATCATCAACTGATAAATCTTTTGTTGTGGATGCCAGAGCTTCCATGAGAAAATTATAAATATCTTCTTTTTCATGTCCCAAAAGAGCTGCATGATCTGCATATGCGGCGACCCCCTTTAAGCCGATGATTAAAAGCTCTCTTAAAGAGCGAACATCTTCATCTTCTGTTGAAAGAACACCCACAGACTTTGCTTTTTCATTAAATTCGGCAGCATTATCTGCAAACCATGTTGCTGAGTGATGCAGTTTTTCATCAAAATCTTTTCCATTTTTCTCTTTATAAGCAGTTAGAAATTTGTCTTTAAGCGCTTCCCTTTGTTTTAAAGCCTCTTTGATCATGGCAACAAACCGGTCATTATCCCAGTTTGCATTGGTGATTGTCGTAAAAAGTGCCTGGGCAACAAATAACCCGGTTTCCTTATCATGGATGCCAAGCTCTTTTACCTTTTCACCATAAACGGCAATACCTCTTAATGCATAGATTAAAAGATCCTGCAAATTTGCGGTTTCTTCTGATTTTCCGCAAACGCCCTTTACCGTACAGCCTGTGTTTTTGGCTGTTTCCTGACATTGAAAACAAAACATAATTTTTCTCCTTTAAATTAATGGTTGTTTGTAAATAGTTTTTTTGATTTATTGTCGCGTTGTTGATTATAGATTACTGTATCGGGTATTTATTGCCTTGACATAAGTCAAAAATTTCAAAAAAAAGATATTTTTTGAAAAATATCTTTACAGATGAAAAAATCGGTTTGCATAAAATTATTATTATCAACAAATTATAATTCAAACACAAGATGTTTTAAATATTTTGTCCATCGACAGATAATTTTTTTGCAACAGGAAAATAACTATGGAAAATTTTTTATCTATTATTTCAAACATTCCCCTTTTTAAAGGGCTTCCCCAAAGCCAGCTTGAAAAAATTGAGAAGATAGCTGTTAAAAAGAATTTTAAAAAAGGAGAGTTGATTTTTTCAGAAAATGATGAAGGCAATGGTTTTTATATTGTTGCCCGGGGAAAGGTAAAGATTTACAAGGTTTCTCTCGAAGGAAAAGAGCAGATACTCCATATTTTTGGTCAGGGTGAGCCTTTTGGCGAAGTGCCTGTTTTTAGCGGCGGCGTATTTCCCGCAAATGCCCAGGTCCTTGAAAAATGCAGCCTGATATTTTTTCCAAGAAAAGCGTTTATTCAGTTAATATCTGAAAACATACCCATTGTCTTGAACATACTGGGTGTGCTTTCCATGCGCTTACGCCAGTTTACAGTGCAGGTAGAAAACCTTTCATTAAAAGAGGTTCCTGGACGGCTTGCCGGATACCTTTTGCTTTTGGTCAAAGAGCAGCAAGTAGAAGATTTAATTCAGTTGAACATCTCCAAGGGACAGCTTGCAAGCCTTCTCGGAACAATTCCGGAAACCCTGTCCAGAATTTTTTCTAAAATGAATGACAGGGGGCTGATTGAAGTTGAAGGTCGCAGTATAAAAATTCTTGATACAGACGGGCTGGAAGATCTGGCCGTATATGGAAAAATATAAAATTATTTTAAGCGAGCCATTAATGTATCATGTCTCATGTTTTTATTTGTAAAAAATATGCCGGAGCAGCCATAAAACCTGCCCCGGCAGAAAAAATATTATGAATCTATTCCTGATTTGAAAGTATCAAGCCCTATCCTGTCAATCATCTTTCCGATACGTTCATTTTTTTTTGCATTTTCCTTATAAAAAGAAATCGTTTTGGAAATCAGAGCCAATGCTTCTTCTGAGTTTAAATCCTCGGCAACAGTATCAGCCAGCCTTGGTTTGCCTGTTCCCATTCCCCCGGCCATAAGATTCCAGCCTTTACTGTTACCAACAAGGGAAATGTCTTTAATACAGTTTTCCGCACACTGGTTATTACATCCGCTTACCGCCATCTTGGTTTTGCCAGGGAGCTCCATGCCATGATATGTTTCATCAAGCTTCATCCCAATTCCCAGGCTGTCCTGTTTTCCAAGCCTGCAGCATGCTGTCCCAGGGCAGGCCTTTATGCTTCTCACGCAAAGACCGACAGCATGGCCTGGCGATATGCCGAGGTCAGCCCAGACATTATCAATATCTTCTTCCTGAATTCCAACAAGAACCATACGTGCAGCGCTTGTGATTTTAATAACTGCTGCATTATGTTTTTCTGCAACATCCGCAACTAACCTTAATTGTTCTTTTGAGATAAGCCCACATGGAAAATGTGGAGCAATTGCGTATGTCTTTTCGTCTCTTTGTAGTATGGCACCTTTTTCTCCCAGCTTAAGCATTTAAAAATCTCCTTTATATAATATTGTTTAGAAAAATCTTTGCGATCTGCCTGGCATCTCATGGCTCAAAACATTACAATTTGTGTGCCAGTTACTTAATTAATTACCTGTTTTTAAATATAACCTGAAGAATCAAGGCGTTATGAAGATCAATACTATTTTTGCTTAAATTATACAGATGTATCAAATGATTTGTGAGACATATTTGGTGGGTCAAATGTTTAATTATTTGCTCTTTGATGCAGATTTGGCAGTTAATTTATTCTTTTAAATCAAATAGTTGTTCTGTTTGTTCAGTAGCTTTAAACTGGTTATTAATTGTAATAAACCTATCTTCACAGGATAAAAAAGCATCGACTATAACAGGATCAAAATGTGTTCCTTTGTCCTTTACTATTATTGATTTTGCCATATCATGGGCATAGGCTTCTTTATAAACTCTTTTATTTACAAGCGCATCATATACATCTGCTACTGCCACAATGCGTGCAGCAATGGGGATATCTTCTCCCATTAGCTTGTTTGGATATCCTGTCCCGTTAAATTTTTCATGGTGTGCCTGGGCTATTTCGGCGGCCATTTTAAGATAGTCTGCTTTTGGATATTTTTTTACTGCATCATTTAACGTGTCAAAGCCGATTTGAGTATGGGTTTGCATTATTTTAAATTCTTTTTCATCAAATCGTCCCGGCTTAAGTAATACATAGTCAGGAATACCTATTTTCCCTATATCGTGAAGGGGGCTGGTTAAAAAGATATTATCTATAAAAAAGTTATCAATTCCGGTGTATGAATTTTTTTTAAGTGTTTGTGCAAGTAATTTTGAATAAAACCGTATACGTTCCAAATGATTCCCTGTTTCAGGGTCCCTGGATTCTGCAAGTTTCGCCATGGAAAAAATTACTATATCCTTGGTCTCAAGGCTTAATATCCTTTCTCCTGCAATAAGCCTTACTCTTAACTCCTCTTTTGCAAAAGGTTTGGTAATGAAATCATCGGCGCCTGCCTGCATGGCTGTTACAACATCTTCGGTTTTGCCTTTAGCGGTTATTATTATAATATAAGTGTACCTGCTTCCTTCGGCATCCCTGATTTTTTTGCATAATTCCAGACCGTTCATGCCAGGCATATCCCAATCTGTAATAACAATTCTTGGTCTTTCTTTTTTCCATAGTTCCCATGCCTTTTTACCATCCTCAGCCACAAATGTTTCATAACCAAAGCCTTGAATTAATTTTTCCAGCATTTTATAACTTATAAATTCATCATCAGCTATAAGTACTTTCATTGCAGACACTCCATATGTTTTAAATTAATTTATTTGTTTTTATATGTTCTTCTAAACGATATACTTCTTTTTTTAATGATTCAAAAACAGTTTCACTGTTTTCCAAAGAATCAGATTCCCCAAGGCGTTCAAGGTCAAAAGCTGCTTTTGAAAGATTATTTGCAGTAAGATTTGCCGCGCCCCCTTTAATGGAATGTGCCTCTCTTATAACTATGGCTGTGTCTTCATCGGCTATGGCTTTTTCCAACGCAGGCAGTTGCAGCTTAATGTTTTTTTGAAAGCCGCTAAAAAGTTCTGATAAAAATTCTTTGTCACAGTCGAAATCTTCCATTAATTTTTCATAATCAACAGGAGGGTCATCTTTTTGGGCTTTATTAACAGCCTCTATATTCTCAGTGTTTATTTGCTTTGTTTTTGAACCTGTCCAGTTTTCTATAATTTTTATCAGCTTTTTTCTTTTTAAGGGCTTTGCTATATAGTCATCCATGCCGGCATCAATACATTGTTGTCTGTCACCTGCCATGGCATGGGCAGTCATGGCTATAATTGGAGTTTTTTGTGAAAGTTGCAACTCTAATTTACGAATTGCTGCAGTGGCATTATAACCATCCATAACAGGCATTTGAATATCCATCAGTATTATGTCGTAATCATTTTGTTTATATGCTTGAACTGCGAGTTGCCCGTTTTCCGCAAAATCAACATTATATCCTTCATCTTCCAAATATTTTTTTGCAACAATCTGGTTGGTTGGATAATCTTCGACTAAAAGAATTTTGGTATTTATTTTGTATTTTTCTGCCAGAAGATGTCGGGTAACAAGGTGAGATGGGGGGGTAATATCTTTTGGCACTGATAAATTTAACACCTCAGTGATAGTTTTATATAATTCATCCCGCTTGACAGGTTTTGTCAGGTATCCATTAATTCCTGTTTCCCTGCATTTTTTACTGTCGCCGATTACTCCGGCAGAAGTGAGCATAACAAGGGGAATATCAGATATCCTGTCATTTTTTTTTATTTCCCCTGCAAGCTCAAATCCATCTAACCCGGGCATCATGCAATCCAATATAATAAAATCAAAAATTTCATTATTTAAAACAGTTTGCTTTAAAATTTCCAAAGCTTCCTTCCCGCTGGAAGCTTTAACCGAGTTGCACTCCCATTGTTTAAGCTGCATTTCTAATATGTAACGGTTATTTTTATTGTCATCTACAATCAAAGCCGTAAGATTTTTAATTTCATTATAATTAATTGATTTTTTGTCCTGGTGAATCTGTTTTTTATCTTTTCCTAAAATCAGGGTAAACCAAAAGGTAGAACCCTGGCCAACCTCACTTTCCAAACCGATTTTACCTCCCATTAGATGTACAAGATCTTTTGATATAGCAGTTCCCAGGCCAGTACCTCCATACTCTCTCGTGGTTGAACCGTCTGCCTGGGTAAAGCTGTCAAATATTTGGACCTGTTTATCTTTGGGTATCCCAATGCCCGTGTCTTTTATGACAAAACGAATTGTTACTTTGTCTTTAATTTTATTGATGAGTTCACCTTTAATAAAAATTTCACCTGTACTGGTAAATTTAACTGCGTTGCCGGCAATATTGGTCAAAATTTGTCTTATCCTGCCTGGATCACCAATTAAATTATCAGGGATATCAGGGTCAACATAGGAAATAACCTCTAAGCCTTTTTTTTCGGCTTTAAAGGCAATACTTTCACTAATGTTTTCCACTAAATATCTTAAATTAAAAGGAATATTTTCCAGCTCCATTTTTTTTGCTTCTATCTTTGAAAAATCAAGGATATCATTTATAATGCCAAGGAGAGCATTGGCTTCTGTATTCATGATATTAAATATTTTTTTTTGTTCATCATTCACTGACTTTTCAAGAGATAGCTCGGCCAGGCCTATAATTCCGTTTAAAGGAGTACGGATTTCATGGCTCATGTTAGCAAGGAATTCACCCTTGGCAATATTTGCAGCCTCTGCATTTTCTTTGGCGAAGTTCAGTTCTTCAATCATCTGTTTTATTTTGTTAAGCATTTTATGAATGGCAATGCCCAGCAAATCTTTTTCTGAAGATAACTCGAGTTGAACAGATAAATCCCCTTCAGCCACGGCAAGGGCCATAGCTATTTTTTTTTTATTTTCATTGGCTGCCATTCTGATACTATCTGCAAGCTGCCCTATTTCGTCATGGGATCTATGGGTAATGTTGTGATCATATGTGCCCTTTGCCACATTTTTTGCAGCTATAATCATTTCTGAAATTGGTGATGTAATAAATTTTTTAATGATTACGAAAATCATGGAAAGTGAAATAATGAGGGAAACAAGAATAACACTAATTTCATTTTTTGAGTTATTATTCATTCTACCTGTTATGGAATTTATTTTTTCCGTAAAGTTTTTAGATAAAGATGTTATAATATTTTCTACACCGGTTAAAAGTTCATTTTTGTCCCGGGCAAGCATCATGCTTTTATTTAATACTTCATCAGAATCATCATCCTGTATTAAGGCTGTATATACAGGTTTTACTTCTTCTTGATATTTTAAAAATTTTATTTTCAGGTTTAATATTTCAGCTTTTATTTTCGAGTCTATATAGTTAGTCGCTGATAACATATCAAGACTGTTTATAATTGTTTTTGAATAGGTATCGGCTTCCTCCATTAACGATTCTTCAGCAATCATTACAGCATCCTGATAAAGTTTTACCTGTTTATTTAGTGAACCAAGCAGCCTGCTTCCATTTTGAGTGGCTTTTTCAAAAGAGTTTCCCAGGGTTATCAGCTCTTTTTGAATTTTAATTTTAATTTTAATTTTAATTTTAAAAAAAAGAGATGTTCCGCTTATTATTATAAAGGCAAGGATTAAAATTGAAATACTTGCCCAGATTTTATGTGCTATCTTATTAAAAAAAATCATGTTAATTATCCTGATAAAAATGATATTGTCATTTTATTGACAGTACTTTGACCCCTTTATGTGGTGTAGTACTCGAGATATAACCCAGGGCTCCTTATCATCGTAATAACCAAGGTCACGGGAAAATAGTTGAATGCCGAAACGCAGCTCATCTGTAAGCTGCACGGCGAAATTAATGCCTATTTCGTTGAAGTTAAATGTTCCATTGCTGGTTTCACCAAGAAATTCATTATCCGTTGATTGCAAAAAACCCTGGCTTGCGAAACCGTGAATCATAACCTCCCAATCATTCTGGAATGCAAAAAGATTGGTTTTGGCGCCAAGTATCAACAGTATGCCTGTTAGAAATGTGAAAAGTAATCTGTTTTTCATGCTTTTTTCCTTGATTTTGGCATAAATATAAAATTTAATTTATTGACCAAAGATTTTATTTTATAGGATAATATCTTTGACATGATATGCACAAACCAAGCCATTCTTGAAATAATTGAGGTGTTAAACGTTTTTTCCGTAAAGATGGGAGTATAAAACCCAGGCGACTTAGGAAGGGGTGGGATAATGATTATCCCATAAAAGTTTTGGCTGACAAATTTCCCAATGGGGTTACTCTGCGAGGATGGCTGGAAATTTGTTGGGAACAGGAGAACAGGTCAATATTGCTGGTAATCCTGCAAATTAATTTGCAGGATTATCTTTATATGCATTCTTCATTATTTCAATCCAGGATTTTTGGATCTTTTTTATGCCCCTGCCGCAGGAAATAATAATGGGCTCATTTATCAGGTCTGTGTGAAATTTGCCATCCCTGATATGTATCTCTTTAACCTTGCCCCCTGGCTTTGCAAATAACTTCGTGAGAATGTCAAGCTCCGGGGAAACCTTGTCAGTTTCTTTGCAAAATCTGATAATCAGAATTGAATTTTTTTTATCAGACAGGTAAAATCTTTGCATAACGAGAGCGACGGCATGTCCTCCTTTTAAGGTTATATCAGGAAGTGCATTTGAAAATTTGCCTTTAATATTGATGTTTTTTCCCTCATAATCTTCCCGTGCTGATAATAAATCGGTTATTGTAAAAGATTTATTAATTGCCACGGGTCGTTCCGGTATGCTGCTGAGGGGTGCACCAGGCACAGAAATTATTCCCTGCACAAGCCTGGCAATTTCCACCTGAAGTTTATCAATATCTTCATGGGTTAACATTTTTACCTGGAGATGCCCCTCTTCATCTTTAACAGATAGTTTTGGATTTTCAACAGATGCAACCATGAGCGAATCCCATAAAGAAATATATTTATCTGTTTCCTGGGGCGACATTATTTCAAAATCTTTTTCCATAAGTGCGGCGTAGTCAGCCTGTGAAATATCCAGACCTTTAAGAATATGATAAAAAGATCTTTTATCTATTGATTTAAGCTTAAATACAGCTCCTGAAGGGAGTGTTATTGTGCTGGTTTTAATTTTAGAATATTTTTGTTTATATTCACTGGCAGTTGTCAGATTTTCCTTGCAATATGAGGGTGTTATATCTGAGCAGAGAATATGGATGGTCATACAAAAAATAATTATAATAAACAAAGATAGATTTTTCAAAATTTTTCCTTAAAAATAGAGTTGCTGCCGCCGTCCCATCCTGCAATGCGGGCCCACAACCACCAGGCAGCATATCCTTTTAGATTACCATTCAGATGTTGGCTATGTGCAGCTCCGGATGCCCACCAATCAACATCCTCGGTGTGGGCATCCTGCCAATCAAGAGCCCAGTTTTTATTAGGGTTATAATCACAACTATCATTTGCATTAAGAAGCATATAGTTTACAAGTCCATCAGGATCATAGCTTTCAATGTCAGCAAAATCGTATAGTATTTTGTTGTTGGCATGACAGTATGCTCTAATCTGTTCATTCCGAAGATGAAGATTGCCTGTCTCTCCGGTACCGTTTAAATGACCGGTCATGTAAACAAATGTAATGCCGGAATATTTTGTTTCTAATTGCGTCATGGGAGCAAGATATGTATCAATCATTCCTTGTTCTGTTCTCCCGGCTGCCTGCCCGCACCATGACCAGATTATTACATTTACATCAGGATGCGATGTGCCTCTGCCTGTATCTATATCCGGATTTCCAAGATAAGATTCTGTATTATTTACCCATTGTGGATAGTATCCGACATCGCCTCCCATGGCACGATCATCCAGATCCAAGGCACCTGCCATAGGGCCATCGTGCCAGATAAAAAGCCCTGGAGTAGTCTGGTATACCGTGCTGTTGGATAAAAAATTATCCAATTGGTTGTTGGATGCCTGATTTGTGCCCATTCCTGATATAAGCTGACTTCCATGGGAAGTATGGCCATAAGCGATATGAAGATTCGTTTTTGCCGTATTAATGGCCGATTCAGGTATTCGAGTGATATCCGTACAATTGTGATCAACAACATAGGCAAATGCTGTCTCGCCAAAACAGATCAGTGTGCAAAGCAAGATAATGGTTATAATCAATTTCATTATTTGTCTCCTTTGAACAGTGAGGGGTGGGAAAGAATAGATTACATCCTGAATAGTGAATAACTATTAATAAAGATAAAATTATAATTTAAATAATTATATTACACTCTATGTGATATTACAAGATTGATACGACACTAATATAAAAAAAGAGGAGGGAAGTTTTGTCAACAGGAGCTCTGTGCATGCAGAGAGCTCCTGTTGATTCATATTAATTAAATGTCATGATAAAGGAAAAATTCATGGGGATGTGGTCGAAGCTTAACAGGATTAACTTCATTTTCTGTTTTATAACTAATCCACATATCTATTACATCTTTTGTAAAAACATCTCCCTTGAGCAAAAATTCATGGTCGTTTCCAAGAGCTTCAAGAGCTTCCTCTAATGAACCGGGGGCAGAATCAAGAGTCGCCAGCTCTTCAGGCGGCAGATCGTAAATGTTTTTATCCAGAGGATCTCCCGGGTCCATCTTGTTTTGAATGCCGTCCAGCACTGCCATCAGCATCGCTGAAAAAGCAAGATAACCATTGCACGACGGATCAGGGGTTCTGAATTCTATGCGTTTTGCTTTTGGAGACGAAGAATACATTGGAATACGAACAGCCGCGCTTCTATTTCTGCTTGAGTAAGCCAGATTCACTGGTGCTTCAAAGCCTGGAACCAGCCTTTTATAAGAGTTGGTTGTGGGGTTTGTAAACGCACACAGAGCCTTGCAGTGCTTTAATATTCCGCCTATTGCATAAAGGGCATCCTGAGACACTCCGGCATATTTATCCCCTGCAAATAAAGGGATGCCTTCCTTCCATATACTCAAATGGGTATGCATTCCGGTTCCGTTATCTTCAAAAATAGGCTTGGGCATAAAGGTAACTGTATAATTATTTTTATATGCCACATTTTTCAATATATATTTAAACCACATCAACTGGTCGCCCATCTGAAGCAGGGGTTTGAACCGCATGTCTATCTCAGCCTGGCCTGCTGTTGCAACCTCATGGTGCTGGCATTCAACATCTATTCCAAGTGACTCAAGAGTCAGCATCATTTCCGTTCTCAAGTCCTGAAATTTGTCAGTAGGCGGCACAGGGAAATATCCCTCTTTGTGTCTTGGTTTATATGCAAGATTCGGTGCTTCTTCTCTTGCAGTATTCCATGTTCCTTCTATAGAATCCACCTCATAGAATGAAACATTTTTGCCTGATTCATAACGTATGCTGTCAAAGATAAAAAACTCAGCCTCGGGACCAATAAAAGCCGTATCTCCTATCCCTGTGCTTTTCAGATAAGCCTCTGCCTTTTTAGCAATATAACGTGGATCTCTGCTGTATGATTCCCGCGTAATCGGGTCAACAATATCTCCGATAAGAACGAGTGTTTTATCTTTAAAGAATGGATCTATTTTTGCAGTATCCTTATCAGGAATAACAAGCATATCACTGGCATGAATGGGCTGCCAACCGCGAATGCTTGAACCGTCAAAACCGAATCCATCCTCAAAACTCTCCTCATTAAGCTCGCATAAGGGTACTGTAAAGTGCTGCCACATTCCAGGAAAATCAAGGAAGCGAATATCCACAACCTTTACATCATTTTCTTTTGCCATTTCCAAAACCTGTTTTGGTGTCATAAAAAATCCTCCAATTTTAAATTTAGTGTTTTTTGATATTAATTTGTGCCCAAAGAAAAATCAATTTTTTTGAGCAATTTTAAATTTATCCCACAAGATCAGAATGAATCAGTCCATAACCACTTTCACCATGGAGGGATTTGTCAAGCCCTTCCAGTTCCCCAAGCTCATTCAGTCTGAACCCGACTGTTTTTTCAACAATAAAATATATTATTACGGTTCCGGCTGCAGCCGGAGTTATGACAACCAGACCTGCAAGAATTCCTGAAACAAAACCAAGGTAAGTTGGCCATTTCCTCACCATCTTTTTAATCCCTTATAACAAAATAATTAAAATTGAAACTATATGGCATCTTTCCCTGTCTCACCGGTGCGAACCCTCAGAACATCTTCCACTGGAAGAACAAAGATTTTCCCGTCTCCAATTTTGCCGGTAACAGCAGCTTTTTTTATGGTTTCAACAACATTTTTTACCACAGATGCCTCAACCACAATTTCAATCTTAATCTTCGGTATAAAGTCCACAACATATTCAGCACCCCTGTAAATCTCCTTGTGCCCTTTTTGTCTTCCATAGCCCTTAACCTCTGAAATAGTCATTCCCTGAATTCCTATTTCATTCAAAGCTTCTTTAACTTCATCAAGCTTAAAGGGTTTAATTATAGCCTCAATCTTTTTCATTTTTACTTCCTCCAGTAAATAGTTGCCGGTTGACGGTTAACTGTTGACAATAAGTTTTTAAAATGTGATTTCGAAGCCTCTTTCACCGTGAATTGAATTATCAAGACCCTGAATTTCACTATCTTTATCCACTCTTAAACCCCGTGTCAAAATTTTTGTTACATATACGACAATAATAGTACCCACAGCCGTATAGGCAACAGTCGCAAGAATTGAAATAATCTGAATCCACAACTGCTTCGGATTCCCGTAAAACAGGCCGGAGGCTCCTTTGGTTATTGAAGGATCGGCAAAAAGACCCGTCGCGATTGCACCCCATATTCCGCACATTCCATGAACACCAAAAGCATCAAGGGAATCGTCATAACCCATTCTGACCTTAACAACGGCAACGCAGAAAAATCCGAACAGCCCTGCAATCAATCCTATAATAAGCGCTGCTTTAAGGTTAACAAAACCTGCAGCCGGTGTTATGGATACAAGGCCGGCAACAACCCCTGACGCAATGCCAAGAAGTGTCGGTTTTTTATCATAAAGCCATTCAGCAAACATCCATCCAAGAGCGCCCATTGCAGCAGAAGTATTGGTAACAAGAAATGCAGATGCAGCTATTCCATCCGCAGCCAGCGCGCTGCCTGCATTAAAACCGAACCAGCCGAACCACAGCAGCGCAGCTCCAAGAGCCGTAAGGGCAACACTTGATGGGAACATTGCTTCCCTTTGGTAACCTATACGTTTTCCCAGCATAATGGCAAGCACCAGACCGGCAACGCCTGCATTAATGTGTACAACATTTCCACCTGCAAAGTCTAAAGCGCCCATTTCTCCCATCCAGCCGCCGCCCCAAACCCAGTGAGCGATTGGGCAATAAATAAATGTAACCCACAAAATTGTAAATATAATCCAGGATGAAAATTTCATTCTGTCAACGATGGAACCCAGGATCAGGGCTACCGTAATGCATGCAAAGGTCATCTGAAAAAGCAGAAAAACATATGTGGGAATTGTTCCTGTGAGACTATCGACACCGATTCCGTTTAAAAACAGGTTGTCTAATCCGCCTATAAGACCTGCCTTGTCAGGACCAAAAGCAAGGGCATAGCCCCATATTACCCAAATCACGCTTGCAAGACAGTATGCAACAAAAGTCATTGCAATTGTATTTAAAAGGTTTTTATACCTTGACATTCCGCCATAAAAAAGTGCCAGACCCGCTGGAGTCATCACCATAACAAGGGCTGTCGCCACGATTATCCATGCAGTATCCCCTGTGTCAAGAACCTCCTGCCCTGCATAGGCAAAAGGAACTGTGAGGAGAGTCAAAAACATAGTCATTATAATTTTTTTAATCTTCATCTTTATAAGTCCCTTTTTTTAGTATAATCAGGAAATCAAACAGAACCCGGCAGTACTTCCTCTATTGCATTCTTAATCTTTTTTTCCCATTCAGGTGAATCTACCTTTTGTCCATCAAAATCCCGAACATAAAAAACATCAACAACCTGATCTGTCTTGGTGGCAATTTTTGCTATTAATATATCAAGACCGCATCTGAAAAGCGCATCTGTTATGCCAAAAAGCAGGCCTGAAAAATCGTAAGCAAAGACCTCAATAATTGTAAAAAAACTTGAGCTCTTGTTATCCACAACAATCTTGTGGGGTCTCATGGTGGTGTACAGGCGCATTTCACGATGACCGGATATTTTTTCGTGAAGGGATTTTTTAATGTCCATATCACCTGAAAGCACAACACTAAGATCTTTTTTTGTTTTCTCCCATTTTTCATCTTCAAAAATCTGATCAACAGGCGCTTTGACTTTAAAAATATCCAGCGCCATATTATTCAGCCATGTATAAACCTGAGCATCAAGAATATCCAATCCGTTTAATGTGAAGATTCCTGCGATTTTGGAAAAAAGCCCGTGTTTATCCCTTGCGCAGACTGTCACAATTCTTGTGCCGGAGTCCGATGTTTTATCTACAATCCATTCAAAATCAGCTTTGCCCATCCGATGATATAACTTTATATGCCCAATCATATCTTCAGCAGGGATATAAAGACGGTATCGCGGAGACATTACATTATAAAGTTCTTCAATATCTTTTTTATCCCAGCCTTTGATTGAAGCCTCCAGAATTTTATTTTTCTTTTTTTCAACCGTTTCAACAGCCTCTTTGGTTGCAAGTTCTCCGTTTTCAAGAATATTTAATATCTTTAAAAAAAGGCTGCCAAGAAGAAAAGCCGTCCAGTCGTTCCAGGCTTTTGGACCAGTGGACATTGAGTCTGCAACGCTCAACAGATACAACATTTTCAATCTATCAGGGTCTTTAATTTTTTTTGCGCAAAAAATTGCAACCGCTTCATCATTAATATCCCGTCTTGTGGCTGTCTTGACGAGGAAAAGATGCTCTTTTACAAGAAAGGATACTGTGGAAGCATCTTTTTGGCTGTAACCTTTATCAATAAGAATATTATAAGAAATTACCGCTCCTTTTTCCGAATGTCCGCCTCCGGAAGTGCCCTTTCCTATATCATGTAAAAGAGCTGCCCAGAGCAGCAGTTTCCGGTGTTTCATTGTTTTATATATATCACCGCACAGTCTGTCACTGGCCTGATCCTCTTTTGTTCCGAATTTTTTTATTATCTGGACTGTGTGCAATGAATGCTTGTCAACAGGAAAAATATGATATTCATCATACTGAATAATATTAATTATTCCTGTTATCTCGGGTATAAATTTTTGAAGAAATCCAGTGCGAAGCATTTCACCTAAAACATTAAATGTGGGGGCATAGGCAATAAGAATTTTTTCAAATGCTTTAATAACAAAGGGTGAGGATATAAATTTTTCATCCACAAGATACAAAAAATCTTTTATTATTCTGTTTGCTTCCAGACTTATGGGAAGTTTGATACGAGCACTTTCTTCAAATATTTTAATTAAAAGATGAGAGTAGTGCAAAATTTCTTCAGAGCTGATAAAATTAAGCCGGTCTCTTTTTATTTCAAGAGCGTCAATACAGGTATGTTTTTTGTGTTTTCTAATAAACTTTTTCTGTGCAGAATAACCCTGTTCATAAAGAAACATAAGGTGAAGCTGCTTTATATATTCCATATGCCCATGCAGTTCACCAAGAAATATTTCAACAGGCTGCTGCCCCCTCTTTCTTTTGAACTTCAGAGCCCTGGCCAGCTTTATCTGATATTCAAAATAGAGCTGATCGCTTTTCTTTTTTGTAATATAGTGTATGCGGTTTCTAACGTTCCATATAAAAGAAAGAGAATTTATTAAAGTTTCAAACTCCTCATTTGAGAGATAACCAAGATATTCAAGATCCCTGGGTTTTTTCAAATCAAACTTAATACCCGCAATCCAGAGCATTGTGTGATAATCTCTCAAGCCGCCCTGGCCTTCTTTAAGATTGGGTTCAAGAAGATATGTGGAATCCCCAAAGCGTTCATGGCGTTCTCTGTTTGTCTCAATTAGCCATGATATAATTTTTTTTGACCGTTTTTTTATTGTCTTTGTCCTGAGATGGTACCTGAGATCCGAAAAAAGAATAGACATTCCGCATATGAAGCGACCGTCCATAAGAGATACCAATACCTCAAAATCCTGATTGGCAAGGCTTATACATTCTTTCACAGTTCTTGTTGCATGCCCTATCTCAAGACCTATATCCCATAAAGGGTAAAGTATTTCACGTATTAGTTCTTCTGCTTTATCAGGGATTCTCTTTTGAAAAAGAAAAAGGATATCTACATCCGAATGAAGACACTGTTCCTGTCTTCCATAACCCCCCAGGGCAACAATTGCATAAGGTTTTTTACTTATGTCCATGCCAGGACCCACCAGACTTGTTTCAAAACTTGTAATAAAATAATCGTCTAATATTTGCGTATTTTTGCTCATATAATCAGGCTCTTTGTCTTTTATCAGGCCAGATATAAGCTGTTCCCTTTTTTTTTGAAGTGTCCTTGATGAATGTTCTAAAATTTTTTTCATATTAAAAATAAAGCTGATTTTAAAATTTTTTGTATGGATAGTTTATATTTATATGAATTAAGCAATACCCGTGCCATAAGACATAGAAAATTATTTTTAAATAATATCAATCAGTTATGCCATGAGGCAGTTATGTTACCTGGGGGGCGAGTGTACAAAATTGTAATAAATTATTACAATTTTGTTGATAAATAAATGCAAAATTTTTATATTAGCTATTTAGATTGAAACTGGAAATTAAAGTGTAAACCAACTTTGAAGGATGCCATACAATGTCATCAATTTAAGACTTTTTCATATGTCATTCCCGTGAAAACGGGAATCCAGAAACCTCGAACTTGCCAGAATTACTGGATTCCCGCCTCCGCGGGAATGACGACCAAGAACTATGCTTAGACAAAATATTCTTAAGTTAATGGCATTGGGATGCCATAGTTAAAACCGTCTTTGCTTTTGTCGTTGATATATAAATCTTTTTTAAATATAATCGCAAAAATAACCGGTCACACCAGGTTCATTTTTTGGTTGGAATTTTGTGGTTCATGTCAGTCACTAAATATTCTATGAGTCCCCGTGTATTTTAAACTTCGAAAAGGCAACTAACAAAGTTTAATGTCAGCAATGTTGGGAGAAAATTCTGGATCTGCATGTGCCATCTGTCTTCGGATGTTTGACCTCAGATCTATTGCCGGTTGTAAACAAAATTCATTAAATTCTTCTAATGAGACGGTATTTAAATTTGGAAAAAGTAATTTGAGATAACCGCATGCCAAAAGCTGGACAGCTCTGGTATCCCTGAGATCACCAAGAGATTTTGTGTGGTCTTTAACAAAAGCCATATGTTCCTGGCTTGCTCTTAGAGTATACAAGACTTCTCCAAAGTAATCCGCCCTCAATGCGAATGAGTTGCACAATGATGTGGATTGAATTCTGGGAAGTTCCCAGCCCGGTACCAGTGCGTGAAATCGATCAAGCAAAGCAGTTGCATCATGTCCATTGAGCCACTTTGGCAATTCACTAAAATAATTTTCATCTCTTGGCATACCGTCGATGATAGGGATGTTGCCAAGAATAACAAAACCGGCATCGGAAGAACCATGGAAACCCATTACCCTGAATTCACCGGACTCAAGGTAACCTTTCAATGCACCGACAATTTCACCTTCATTGCTTAATTTTATTGTTTGAATTTCATCAAGAATTACAGCATTAAAGTTCGAAATAATACCGGCCTGCTGCCGGCTCATGTCGTAAAACAGTTGGGCGCGTGTTACTACCCCTCCACTGATGAGCCAGGCATGACGGGATAATTGACTGTAAATATAAGATTTTCCTGTGCCCTTTGGGGCAAGTTCCATTATATTGGCACGGGGTTCTATTAAAGGTATCAGTCTTGTGAAAATTAATAATTTCTGCCTTGTTGAATATTTTTGTTCGTTATATCCCATTGTTCGAGTTAACAGCGTGAGCCATTCTTCTAAATCAAATTCTTTGCGTTGTGTTAGAAAGTATTCAAGATCAATGCTCGCTGCCTGCATCGGGTTAAAAGATGTCATGACAATTTCATATTGATTTTTTGAATCCTTCAATGGGCTCCAGCTTAATGTTCCACTTCCCCAAACATTTCCCATCAATAAAGATGGATGCGCATCCACAATTGAATCAAGGACTCGTCCGGTAATATCCAGCGAAGGGATGCGTAGTTTAAGATTTCCTGTTTTTGGATGGACCTTAACACTGAAAGAATCTAAAATCTTGAGAGGATTCCCGTTGCGGATTTCATACATTAACGATTCTTTTTGTTTTTTATCAGGCAAATATCGTGATATGAAATTCCTGATACCCTCACTGTTCACACCCCCCTCGTTGTCACTGTATCTGCTGACAAGCCAGTCAGATACAAAGGCTGGAATTACACGCCCGGAAAGTCCGACACTTGCAGCCAATCCTTTATGGACACATACATCGGGGAAAGATTTAGAAATCTTACGATCAATATAATCTTGATTATTTTCAGAAGTCAAAGTCATCATCAAACTCGGTTGTCATTGCACCTGTTGTTGGCGCGGTTATTGTTAATTTATTTTTCATTTCTCCAGCCATGCTATTAAAACAATAAGATATTGGAAATTTAGCATTGTTTTCAACTACCACAGACGCATCATAGTTAAAATAAATTTTTTCAATAGTGTTGGCATTTATCATTTTGGGTAAATTGGAGTTTGTATCCATTCCTTCTATATCCATTTCGACAAATATAACTTTATAAGGGTTTGGATTCAAGATGGTTATGGTCAATGAATTTTCAGCCCGTTTGCGGAAAATATCACCTTCAATGGTAAAATTCAATTCTATTGGTGGTACTGGCTTGTTTTTATTAATAATAAACCATGGAACAGCCATTTCCTGGGGAGAGCATCCCCCGTGTGTAGCTCCTTTGGGTCGTTTATTGAAGCAAGCATATCCTTTTGGAATGATCATTGTATCATTTAAGCCATAAAGATCAGAATTCAATTCCCAGATTTTGTCTTGTTCGATCTCTTTTTGTTTTTCTATTTCAGCAGCTATCAAAGTTCGTGTTTTTCCACTTTTTGTCAAAGGAACATCAATGATTTCACTTGTTTTAGGAATTACGGTGTAGCCGTGATCACTGCTGATAATTACCTGTAATGATTTGCCATACATTTCCTTAAAATCTTTCAGGCATTGAGCTATTTCGTTGGCCTGTTTTTGAATATATTCACCATATTTTTTTCTTCTTATATATTGGCGGTAATTTCTATGAAGAAGTTCTTGATCAAGATGATTGTCTAAATAAAGGTAAACAGCCGCAGGCTCTTGGATAAGCTCCAAAAGGCTACCATCCCGGTCAGTTTTTGATCGGATATCGTTTTCAGGAATACCAAGATAATCCTGAAGAAGCTTTTTATAAAATGTAGCATTTGGCTGCTCATCAGGAATTTGTGATTTCATTTTACCCGTCACCAACGTCGGTTTTGCAATGTAGGTTTGTGTCGGTAGAAATGAAAAATAAGGAACCATATCAGTTGACGGATAAAATCCGTTATTCTGTAACATAGGTATCAGCTCATCTCTTGCGCAAATATAATCTAATCCGTCAAAGACAATCATAAGAACAGGCTCTCCGGCAGTGACAAGTTCTTTGAGTTGCGCAATTTTGCTGTAAGCCATCCCTTTTCCGAAAAGCATATCCGTATAATGTTGCGCCAACCAACTTTCAAAACTTTTTATATATGGTTCTGTCTGATCCACCATTCCAAGAAGGGCACAAGAATTATAAAATGGCAAATATTCGTTATCTAACCATTTTTGGATATCATGAATCGAACAATCCATGGATAGCTCGGTAGGTTTATTTACTGGATGTAGTTGGTGAGCCAGCGCGGTAACCCCAGAAAAATTTTTAAATTCTAATAATTTGGTATAAATGAAGTTGTTTATGGCAACTTCATCATGTAATCGTTTGCGAAGTTTTTCCATTAGAAAAATTTTTTCAAATTCCATGGTACCGGAGATGAATGACAAGGCATTTTCTGGAGATATCCTCCACTCTTCATCAAGAAAAGATCTGGCAAAGGATGTAATACTTTCTGGTAACTGAGTCAGTAAGTCAAAGCGAGGCAGCTTGTGACGGTTTAGAAATAATGTCAGTTCATACCATACATTATCCTGCTGCAACCACGCTGAAATCTTATCTTCCGGAAATAGAGATAAAAGTTGCTCCCAGATGATATATTTAGCCCTCGTAAAGGGATTGTCTTTTAACCAGGAAAATAGTTCAGCGCTATCAAGTTTATTATTACTCCAGCAAATCAAACAATCACTGATCAGATATTTTTCAAGCTCGTGAAGATCTGATTCACTAGTTTTTATCAGAAACTTAAAAATTCTGATTAGATCAGTTGTAGAACTCGGCTCATTTTTCGTCCATACTTCTCCTATCATGATTCTTTTTAACCAATTATCTGCGGACGTGCCATGGATAGGAGTTCCTTCACACTTTTTAATTAATCCTAATTCAACAACCCAGTGGGGATTATTTTTTAAGTACTCCGGCATGACCTGTAGTTCTAATTTGTCTGCAAGCATGATAACAGGATCAATGATCTGTTTCTTTGCGCCATATTTACAGGCTGCATCAAACCAGTCAAAAAGTGCAGGATTGCGAACAACAATTTTTAGCGATTCTCCCTTTTCGGCATGTCTCTTAATAATTTCAAGCGTGCCTTCAAACTCGAATGGTTCTGTTATCAGATTGTCACAATCTTCTGACGCATGAAATTCATATTGATCGCAAATAATTTCAATCATTGTTTTTATTTCCCAAAAACATGTTTTTCGATCACTCGGTACAATATCATTATTTTCTCTTTTTCATCCATTCCTTTACCGAGTTGATCAATTGTTGAATTCAGCATGTTTTCCAAAACCTGTCCGTTTGATGAAACCTCATCCAGCACTTCAAAAATACGTTCGTTATTTTTTCCTTGGGAAAAAATGCTAATCCTGGTTTGACCTGGTTCTGGATCATCAGGGTTTGGTACAGGCGGTAAAAGAGGATCGGGTACTACAAAGGTATCAATTATATTTTTTGCTGTATCAAGTTTACCCCGAAAGATCAAAACCAAATCATCGCTCCAGGATGCCACACTCAAGCCGGTCAATTCTTTCGCAACTTTTAATAATGTATCATCATTGATGTCGGCACTCTCTCGGCAGGCATTTACAAGGATGGCAGGTTCACCGTTATAGGTATAATTTTGTTTGTCAGAGGGAAGGTTTGAGAACCAATTTGATACGCCTTGCTCGGGATTTTCAGATTGATCAAAAACAGAGACATATGCGGCCAGAATCCTTTGGGTAAGGCTGTCCAGAAGTGTTTCAAACTCTTCTTTAAAAGGCCTGAGGCCATTCTCAACACCTTTTGGGGTAATCTTGTTTGGATTTTCAAAAATTTCTTCAAGAAAATCTTTAAGCAAGATTTGCTGTGTATCAGGATTCAACTCGGCAAGGGGCTTAAAAATATATTTTCTTAATCGCCTTGCTTCATCAGAAATTTCTTTGGTCAACTGTGCATGTTTCGGGAGTGCTCTCCACCATCCCCCCATTTTGATGCCTACTTTCTTTACCCGTTCCAAAGGCGGATCAGTCGGCAATAAATCCACATTATATAATTTAGACAAGGCATCGACTAAAGCTTTTTGATTTGAGCTGACATTAACGTAAACCAATCGATATTTTTCAGGTGTGGTAAATACTTTTTCCAACGTATCATTTTCAATAGCTGTTATTTTTTCGATCTGCTTGGCATTTCGTTGGAATTCAAATGAAATGTTTCCATATGTCAACTCTTCATGGGCAACTGAAGCAAAAAGGATAGGCATCACCCGACATTTAACCCCATGGGGTGGTTTGCGCAAGGTTCGCACCAGGTTTTTCATTTCAACCGGGCGCTTTCGAGCACTTTTGATATATTTTTCCATGCATTCCCAGGTTTTGTTGGCACCATTGAACACATCGGCCTGGGGCTTTTCAAGGACACAATCTCCGGCCTGGTTTTTTCTTAAAATGCCGTTACTTCTCAGCACTTGCCGAATAATATGCTGAGGGGCGGCAGCGGTTTCATTCCAAAGCTTTTGGGCCGCATCTTTTTCAGTCATCTTTATCGTGATATTCCGGCAGTCTTTCCGGTACCCCCAATTTCCGCCAAAATCATCCATGGCCAATTTGGGCTCCCCAATAACAGGACAGTCAGGAAAGGATTTATACATTACAGTGGATGTCATCTTTTTTATCTGCCGGGTGTTTAAGACCTTTTGGAGAAGTCCTGTCCAGAAATAGTCGAGCATTTGTTTTTCAGGAACAAATAAATCATCAACCGTATCTTTCAATTGGGTGGATCTGTCATTATCATAGATGCACCATTCTTCATGCAGTTCGCCACCTTCACCATAAAGACTTGCTTCATTCTTTTTTAAATAGCTCAAAGCTTGGTGTTCTTTGAGCAACGCAAATAGCTGTATGGGTTCTTTCGGGATTGCTGCCACAACCTGGTTGTATTTTTCCTCCATCAATTGCGTGGTGACAAGTTGCTTTGCTTCATCAATTTCACTGCTGTTGCTGCAAAAAACTATCAAAAGAATACCGTCTGAAAATGATCCCGCACCAAGATTTTTAGTCAAAATATGAAGGCTTTCCCTAAGCTGATTCATACTGATCGGTTCGATCTCTAATTTACGCTTCACACCAAAATCATCTTCATAGCTTGTTGCTTCATAGCTTTCACTGAATTGGAATTGCTTCCACAATGATTTTAAATACTGAACCTGGCTTTGGCCCAGTTTTTCAGGAGAATCATTCAACAGTTTCCGTACTTTTTCCATGAGAGATTCAGTGGCGCTGCTGACAGCAGGGCGATATGAGCCGTCCGCCTGTAACTTCATAAGAATATGATTTTCATTTTTCAGGTCGGAATGTCTTGCAAGTTCTTTTGTAAAAAATTCATTATCTTTTTCCGGAATGTCCAACGAATAAGAAAGGATTTCTTCTGTTACTTTGACTCTGGCCGGATTTGCAACACGAAACACCGAGACTGCCTTTAAAATTCGAAGCCCAAGCAGATCATCATCTTCAAGCCTTGCTTTTAGATGTTCAAAATCTCTGTAAATTGAATAGGTGCGCTCCTGCTGTTTTACATCATTGGAAAAATAATCCCACAACCCGTCAACTGTATACATGGGGGGACCTGCATCACCTGCATGACAAACAGCCTTATCCAGAAATCGTTTAAAACTTCCCGGCTCATCCTCACACAGACAGGTGAACAAAGTGCGGTTATTTTGCGCCACTTTTTCGGAAATTGCCGGCAAACTGTAAACAGCCATTGGGTGCAGTGGATATGTTCCCAAAACCACAGTGGCTTTAAGTTCATCTGAAGTGAAACCTGTAAAATATTTCAACAGGGCTGTTTCCTGCACCAGTGTTTCAAAATAGTCATTGAAATCTGATGTTAATTGATCCCAGCCGTTTGTTTGTTCATTTGCGACAATGACACCGTCAATAAGCTGAAAAGTCTCAACATCCGTACTTTTCATAATATATTGTTTAAAACGGCCTTCAATCTTTCTAAGATCATCTTCCAATTGCTTATTGTTTACACCCAACGCATTCATGGAGATATCGTGATATTCTTTTAAAGAACGATGACAGAACAGATAGAAATGAAGCTGGTTGTCCTCGCTGTCATTACAGCATTCTGCAAATTCCTGCAGAATCAACCCTTCTCTGCCTGTGGGATCTTTTACAACCTCTCCCATCTTATGGCCAAATTCATCCCAGAAAACAGCAATGCCACTGAAACCATGCTTCTCTTTTAACTCTTTAACAACACTGGTGTAAAAATCTGTTGGAGTGAGCATTGTTGTGTATTCAAAACGGCCACCTGCCGAGAAAAAAGGATGCATTTTCCGGAAAAAATCAAACGTTTTTTTTTGATATTTTTCTAAACGGGTCTTCAACTCATCCACTGACATACCGTTTAGTTCGACCTTTTCTTTCAATATGGCAAAGCTTTCCGGATAATTTTTTTTAACATCGTGAATCCTTTTTAATGCAGCATCAAATGCCGATGAAGGCAACAGAAAATCAAGCTTTTCTTTTTCTAATGCCTTCCGTAATCCCATGGTCAAGGCATCTGCAATATCTCCTTCATCTCCATAGAGATTCACAACAAGAAATTTTTCAGGGACCTGTTTGCGGTATTGTTTTAAGACCAATTTTGTATCAGGATCGAGTTTATCAATGATAATCTGTAATTCAGTGGTTTCAATGGATTGAGCAAAAAAGTTGAGCAAAACCAGTGCAAGATGGCTTTTCCCTGTACCATAGGTCCCCATGATAATTCTTGATCTTAAATCACTGGCAGGGTGAAGCTTTTTCCCCAGATCAAGAATAATCTCCCGTGCAACTTCCGTGGGAATAAAGCCGGCTACTTTTTTTAGATTGTTCTGATCATTTTTCAGATTAACCGCCGCCTTAAATCCAGGTGAAATATGGATAAACTCATTTAGATATTCTGTTGTCATGCAAAACCTCTGATTTATAAAATTTCATTTATTTTGAGCGCAGTGTCATCTATTTTGGTAATGCTATTTGGAAGGAGCCCAGATAAGCCCCCTGCTGTTTTCTTCAATTTCCTTTAATGCACTTAAATTTTCCTGACAGTTGATAATAATAACGATACCGTGAGCCGGTTCACTTCTGAGCAGGTTTTTTATAAAAGAGAGTCGTTCTTCCATCGGCCACTTGGCGTAGAGCGGCTCAAGTTCAGTAATGATGACTGGCGCTTCTTTTGCTTCATCATAGATTTCATCACGCACCGTCTGCCAGGTTAAAAACTCCTCAAGTCTGTTTTGATATCGGTTTTTAAAATCAATCACTTTTGCCGCAGATTCATCAGCAAAATTTTTGATAAGATCAGAGGGAAACAATGTATCCAGCGGTGCAGTGATAATGAACAGCACAGGGTATCGTTTCCCACGGCATTGTTGCCATTTTTCAAGCAGTTGTTCATGAATAGTCATGGCTTATGGTCCTATTTCTTTAATTTTATCCTCGATGAATCTTTCCATGTCGCCTTTCTTTGGTAATTGAAGCATATACTTGGACACAAATAATTGATTGTCCATACCGGCCAGGGCATATTCAGCCAAGGTGTGGTTTTTATCCGTACAAAGCAGTATTCCTATTGGCGGGTTATCGCCTTTGGTCATCATGTTTTTTTCAAACCAACTGACATAGGTATTGAGCTGGCCTATATTTTCATGGTTGAACTTTGCAAGCTTTAATTCCACAAGGATATGGCATTTGAGTACACGATGGTAAAACACTAGATCAACAAAAAAATGCTCTGTGCCAATAAGAATACGTTTCTGCCTGGATTCAAAGCAGAAACCATGCCCCATTTCCAATAGGAATTCTTGGATTTTTCCAAGCAATTGGTCTTCAAGATGGTTTTCACTCATCACTTCCTTGGGTTTAAGACCGAGAAACTCAAACACATATGGATCACGAATTGCCAGTTTATAATCTGTTTGTTCAGCTGCGCTGTCTACCAGGGAGGACAGTTTGTTTTTATTCAAAGACAAACCTGACCGCTCATAGTAAAGGCTGCCGATCTGTCGTTTGAGTTCACGCACAGACCAATTGCTCCGGATACTTTCAACCTCGTAAAATAACCGTTTGGTCTCATCATCAATATCCACCAATTGATCAATATGGCTGTAAGAAAGATGTTGTAAAAGCATGTCACCGGACGGATGTAATTGTGGGGACACTGTCCCCACTTTTCGATCTTCAAGATTTTGGGGTAGATGTTTTTCAAATTGTGGGGGCAGTGAACCCACAATTTGAGGGTAAAACCGATAAAATCTCAAATAGCGGTAGAGCTGACGGCGATTGCAGTTACTGGTGTCTTGTAATTTTTTGGCCAGTTCCGCCAAAAGCTGTTCACCATATTTTGCCCGGTCTGCTCTGGATAATTTGTATTCGCTGATGTAGCAGCCAATGAGCCAGTTTCTAAGAGTCAAGCTGATATTAACGGCCTTTCTGGCATTGGTTGAAAGGTCTATGTGAACCTTCTGGATGATTCCCACCAGACCCTGAAAATTTAATTTATGTTCATTGATATCCATATATATTCTATTCCTGCATCATCTCCTGATTCAAAATCTTTGTTACCTCTTTTTCACCAGTAAGAAATGCTGCCACAGGCTCGTCTCCATCGAGTTCATGGTAATATGTACTGACCAGCACCAGTGGATGGACATCCATAATCGATACGGAATTAAGACCGGCTGTGTGGCTGATCCAACCCACCTGTTTTTCATAATACTCGCCAATGTCAATGAGCAATGAATCAAGATTTTCCCGTTCTAACCTGAAAATCTTACCAATTCCATTGGGTTCCAGAAGTTTTTCAAAATGAACAGATTGCCGCTGCTGCTGTCTGCCCCAGTCCAGGAGTGCATATGCAAGAATCGCTTTGGGAAATGGTGACGGGTTATGAGGATGCCGAATATAATCTACTTCTTCATTTGTTTGCCAGAACCCAAATTCTTCACCCAGCCGGGTGCCCTCAAAAACCTGTTTTAAGGGAGAAAAGATTAATTTATGGAATACACTGTCTGTCATGGGTTTTTCATGATTTGTGTCCCAAAAAGACCGCAATTGTTTTTCCAATTGTCCGCGACTGAATTGATCCAAAGAAAATTCGTTAAAATAAAAAGAATAAAACCATGCGGAACTGGTGCTGCGGGCAAGGTTATAATGAATGATCCACCAGACACCATCCTCTTCAAGGTCGGGGTCATGCCGGGCAATAATTTTTCCCAGAGGGGTCAGGTAAAAACTATTTTTCTTTTTGCAAATAATTCCAGCAGCTTCAGCCCATGCCCTGGCTGCGCCAACTTTTACTTTTCCCACACGAAGGATGGCCTGTGCTTCTTCCACAGCCCGGGGTAAAAAAAGGTCTGGATGATCCGGGAGCTTTTTTATAATTAATCGGAACCATGCTTCCTCGAAGCCGAATTCAAATTTTGCCAACTGTTACTTTCCTTTTTTAATTAATGAATCGAGAACAGGGCATCTGTGTTTAACACAAGCCAAACAACTGCAACACTTGTTATCGTCAATACAAAAAATGCCGTCTGCATTAAGTGCCTTTACTTTACATTTTGCACCGCAGGCGCCACAAAAAATACATACCTGAAGCTTTTTAATCTGTTTTTCAATCCTCTGTTGAAAGAGTCGTCGATATTTTTTGATCAAATAGTTGATACGAATTGCCTTGTCCGAAAAGCCAACTTCCACGCTTGCCAGAATTTCATTAGATTTAGGATCATGAATCAGAAAAACTCGGGAAAATTCATCATGGCTGACCACAGACTGAGGACCCAATGGGCGTAGAAAATGATGAACCAACTGGATATTACCACTTAACAGTTGGTACATAACCGCGTTGTCTGACAACATGCAGGGAGTTGATTCTATAGCGGTTTTATAGTTATCCAGCCCCCGGCCGCCAGCTCTAACCCGCCATCCCTGATCAATAAAATTGTCCGGATTTGGGTGGTTCATTCGTTTGGCCTGCTCTGATAAAAAGGTCTGCCACTTTTTCCCTTTGTCCGGGTAGCGATCCTTAATCATATTTTGTGACCAGGAACTGTTAAATGGACAATACAGGCAGCCAACCCGTCTAAATCCTTTTTTATATGCCTGGTTAAAGGGCAATTGATGAAACAGAATGTAAAGCCAGACCTCAATGTCAGACCACGCTATAATTGGACTGGCTAATATTTCTCTGGCAATTTTATGCTTGTCAGAAATACGGGGATAATCGGCGCGTTTTGAAGACTCAGCTCTTCTGACACCGTCAAATGTCAGTACGCCTTTATCCGGACTCATGCTATCAATCAGCTTGGCCAAAGGATTGGTTTTATGCGTGGTACAGCACCATCGTAAAATCCTGCTGGGCGGGCCGATTGCTATAGACGTCTTAAAAAAATCAAGTTTGGATCGACTCTCGATAAATGGGGTCAGCGGATGTTGGCGTTGAAAGTTTTTTAAATATTGATAGGTATCCGGAAATTCCATAGTGGTATCGGCAAAGATATGAAGCACATCACTGCGGCCCATGGCATTCATAATTAAATGGGAAACAACGGTTGAATCCTTACCCCCGGAAAAAGAAATCATAGTTGTTTTTCCGTGATAAGATGTTGCGGTTTGCCGGATGAAATCCTCAGCTTCATATTGCAGATTTTCAATATATCCCTTATTGGCCTGTCTCAAGGCGATCAGGCATTTTTTCAACGTCCGGTTCAGGGGTTTTAATGATTTGCTCTTCTCCAACTTTTTTGCATTGCCATTGGCCGCTGTCAGTTTTGCAATGGGCACCCCCTGGCAATAGTAAGTGCAATTTCCGGGTGAAATCCAGATTTCCCCCTCTTTTAAAAGCAGATGGATTTCCGGGTCAATCTGTTTTTTCAGGTATTGAATCTCCGGTCTGAAGACCGGGACCAAAGTTGCTGAACAAATATCCCGCCCAACCGATCCACAGGAAAGACAATGGTCTTTTAAAAGCGGCACATGACAAGTATCACACCACCAGGTTCTCTTATTTTTTTTCTGGCTCACAACCTGATTTTGCCCCGTCTTTTTTTCTTGATATTTAGGGTTGTGGTGCTCTTATTCATAGGCTCAGCCGGGAAAAGATTGTTTTTTTCTGAAACAGATTCCCTGTCTTTAGAAGGTCTTTTGGGATTATGTATATAGGTAATTATATCAGGAGAAATTATTTGAAAATAGTTATCAATGGCCTTAAGAATAACAATGAGCAGGCTGTCCCTGGTGGAAGCGCTGTCAAGTTCAGAAAAAACCCTGTTGATCAGTTTAATTTTTCTGCCATTCTGGGAATACCTGACAAAATAATCGGATTTAAAAAAACTTTCTAAAGGCCTTCTGCAAGCCTGGTTTTTTATCTCATTTTTGGACAAGTCCCCGATATGACTCATTACCGCCGTATCAATTTCAATGGCCAGTCCTTTTTTATAACGGGACAGGTAAAAATTATAAAACATATTTTTGAGTTTAAACAGGTAAATGGCACCCTGTTCATCCATACTGCGAATAAAAATAAAGGCCATCACAAGCTTATAGGATGTATTGTTCCTCCCTGTCAGATACCAGGCAAATTCTGCCACCGGAGCTGGTAAACGTTCGATAAGATCATCAAGAGTTCTTTTCTGCCAATTTTTCTGCCGGTCATAAATCCCGTCACCGATACTTTTAAATTTTGTTTCAACCATCAGTGATGCCGTAATGTTTGTGTCGGTAAATTCTCCATCCAGATGCTTGATGATATTCTGCCGCCGTTGTGGTAAGCCTTTTTCATCAATAAATTCTTCGACTGCAGTCGAAACAAACCGATAACTTTTAAGTTCCCATGATTTGAGACCATAGGTTCCCCGGCTGGCAATTTTGATTCTATCATAGCGACCGATAGAAGTGTGAAGGTTATGATCTGATAGCTCTTGGAAATTAATATTTTGCTTGCGAACCTGACTTGCTATTTCACTGAAATGCATAGGCTTGCCATGGTTTTCAAGAACAGAGCAGGCTACATCCTCAAGCTTATCACAATATTTTTCAAGCCATTTATTTTGAGATATTACAATGTCTCCATGCAAAATCAAATCGCCACCAGTTCGGTCAATCAATTGCTCAATAAACGCCCTGTGGAATGTATTAACCGGTTTTTGATTCGGGCAATGGGCTTGACAATAATCTTTAAGCTTTAAAGCAAGAACCTCAATATGGTAAGATTCGTTTACTGTAAATTCCAAATTATTAGTTCGCTCCAACACTTTATCACAATATGGGCAATCACAGTCTGCTGTGATAAGGTCGCGGATGCCTTCATTGCTGTCATCTGATTCCCGAAGATTTAGCAACTGCCCTAAAGCAAGGGGATGAGGAGCCGTCGCCCAATTGAAGCTTTTCTGCAAGACTAAGGGCAATGCCCCTAAATGGATAATACCACCACCATTGATCACGACCCTGTCAATTCTTTCCCAAAAATGTTCCAACTTATCCAAGTTAACCCTGAGTTTGAACTTGCGGATACCTTTGTTGAGGATCTGCCTGACTCTCTCTCTTGTGATACCAAAGGCCTGACCGAGTTCTTCAAGGGTCGGAATTTTTTCAGTTTGAAAACAAAATTTTTTCTGGAACAATTCCTGATTTCGTTTCTTTTTCACAGAGACAGCAGTGAAGCTTGACACCATTTCTTCATAGCTGGAAAAATTAATAACTACTGCTTCTTCATTGTTTGGTGAATAGCTTCCGGTCAGGCATAATGAAAGGACTATTTCTTTGAGTTCGTTTATGCTCTTTTTACCAAGATTTCTCCATTCCCGCAGTGCAGACAAGGGAGTTAACATTACCTCCCCAACCTTTGTTATACGATGATTATGCAGGGCATTTGATGTTCTTGTAGACAGTGGTATATCTTTAAATTTTACTTCAGCGCAAAAAGCCAGATGTAAATCGTTTATGGTCACATCCTCAAGGAGATTGTTGGAAAAAATTGGAAGCAGAGCGATTGTTGATTTTATGGGTGGTGCTGATAGGAGTTCTTTTGTTGAAACTGGTGCCTGAATCCCTCCTTGAAATCGAAAGGCATGAACAAAATTTTGAATTTCCTGAATCGTTTTTCTTCCGCAATTTGGAAACGAGGACAAGATTGCTTCGTCCATCAAATTCAATTCTTTCAAAGACCCGACATTTGCCAACAAAACATTGGTTGCCCGGACAGATAAATAGGATTTCATAACAAACTGTTTTAAAGTAACCTGGCTATTTTCATCCTCTTCAGATGTAAATGACGTGTCTTTTTGCATATTAGTTTCTGATGGGACTGCCCATTCTCGGCCTCTAATTCCTCAAACAGAACTTTTGATTATATCTCAAATAAAGTAAGGGCGTATTAAAATACGCCCTTACTTTATAAAAATACATCTGACTGTGTTTAAATTACAGCGGAATATTTCCGTGTCGTTTAGGATATTTTATAGTTCTGTCTTTAGTGGCAAGATATTTAAATGCCTGAATAAGCACTTTTCTTGTCTCTCTTGGCTCTATTACATCTTCTATTGCCCAGTTTCCTGAAGCTTCCCGGATGGGGTTGGAATACTTTTGGGCATACTCCTCCATCTTTATCTTAAACATCGCTTTTGGATCTTCGGCCTTTTTTATCTCTTTTCCAAAATGAAGCCTTACGCTGGCTGTGGCACCCAGAACGCCGGCTTCCACTATGGGCCAAAAATAAATAAGGTCAGTGCCCATTCCCGGGATAAGTCCCATTCCCAGGTTGCCGCCTCCATATGCCTTCCTCATAACTATGCATACACGCGGCACTGTTGACTCACAAAGAGCATAGAGAACCTTGGCTCCATGGCGAATCATTCCGCGATGTTCCTGATCGCTTCCCGGCATATATGCAGGAGTGTCAATCAGCATTGCTACGGGTATATTAAACGAATCACATAATCTCATAAACTTCGCCTGTTTATCAGAACTGTCAACAGTCATGCTGCCGGAATAGGTCATGGGGTTGTTCGCTACAAAACCAACAACTTTTTTATCCAGCCTGCCGAATCCCACAACTACCTCACCTGCAAATTCAGGCTTTATTTCATAAAATCTTCCTGCGTCAACAATACTGATTATTACATCCCTTACATCATAGGGCACATTGGGTGAAGAGGATACTATATCTGTCAGCTCATCAACCATCCTGTTGGGGTCATCCCCCAAATCAAATTCAGGTGAAGACTCATCAGTACTTTGCGGAAGATAGCTTAAAAGATCTTTTATGCCGTCTAAAAGTTCTGCATCATTTCCAAACCTGCCATCACAGACGCCGCTTACCTTGCAGTGAACCTCTGCCCCGCCAAGCTGATCATGGGTCAGGTCTTCACCTGTAACGGTCTTTGACATGACCGGTCCTGTAATATACATATGGCTCTGTTTGTCAACCATGTATATAAAATCGGTCAGCGCCGGAGAGTAAACAGACAGACCCGCACAGCTTCCCATTATGGCCGATATCTGGGGTATTATTCCTGAACCCTGGGTATTGGGATAAAACAGGGTTCCCCCGCTTTTTACCATCTGATCACCTACTGCCGACTTACTCTCACCAAGCTTAGGGAGTCTGGCGCCTGGTGAATCATGCAAACCCACAAAGGGTATACGCATATTCAATGCCCGTTCAACTGTCATGTGCATCTTAAATCCATGCACCATGCCGACCGAACCACCTCTGATGGTGGCATCCTGGGAATATACACAGATAGGTCTGCCATTTACCGTGCCATAGCCGTTTATCAAGCCGTCACATGGGTCACCATCAAGATGACAGATCATCTTGTTAAACTCCACAAAACTACCCTCATCAAGCAGATAGTCTATTCTATCCCTGGCAGTCATCCTGCCTTTAGCCCTGTGAGCCTCCTGCTTTTTTTCACCGCCTCCCTTAAGTATTCGCTCTTTAATTTCACGCAGTTCTTTGATTCTATCCTCTGTCAGTTTGTCCATAAATATATCTCCTTTAATAACAGAATTTAACAATCCGGTTGCTACAAAAAACTATTTGGTTTATCAATAATAATCCACGACTTATAAATTCCGGCATAACCGGATTTTATATTAATTCTATAAAAAGTTCACAGCATTCATCATTAGCTGCAAGAGACTGTATAATATCCATTTTTAATTTACTTCCGGTTGCAGCCTCAAAAATTCCCCTGTCACATCCCATGGCTGCCCAGCAAAGCTCTTTTCCTTTTCCATCCAGACCCAAAGCACAGTTATAACCTTTTAGATGAAATTCCTTTTTATCAAGCTTTAAAATATCTGCCTTTGTACCACGTTTTCTTGCAGTATCAACAAAAAACTGCGCCACTGTGTCAAGGTCGTTATCAGGAAGTTTTTTTTTCATACGTTTGCCTAAGGCAAGACCAAGTTTATACCAGGCTTCTTCTATCTCCGGAAGTACATCTGCTCCGCATTTGGAATAGATTCTTTGTGTAAGCAAAGAAAGAGCATCCCTGGGCGTGTTCACCTCCATATCAATATTATCGTTCATATTTATCTCCCTTTAAAAACAGGTTTTCTTTTTTCCAGCATTGCCTTTACACCTTCTTCAGCATCTTCGCTTTTGTTAACCACGTCAAGAAACTGTTTTAATTCCTCTTCAACCGATGAATCAACCGAAACAACTTCACACACTCTTTTTATTGTAAGTTTTGTTGCTTTAACAGAAAGGGGCGCTGTCCCATCTGCAATTTTTTCAGCAATAGACATAACAGCAGGTTCCAGTTCATCGTGGGCAACCACCTTGTGAACCAGCCCAACCTCCAGAGCTCTCCTGGAATTTATTAACTGCCCTGTAAGGAGTATCTCTTTTGCAGCCGCCATTCCTATAAGACGGGTAAGACGTTCAATGGCAGTATAATAATAAGTTCTTCCAAGTTTAACAAGGGGAGCTCCGAATCTTGACCGTTCCTCTGCTATTCTCAAATCGGAGATAACCGAAATATCGAGTCCTGCTCCAATGGCAGGTCCATAAATCATACTTATCACAGGGATTGAAAAGTTTATTAAACCTTCAAGGCAATATTCAAGCGCCTTAATAGTTTCCGCCATCTGTTTTGATCCTCCGGAAAGATCTGCTCCGGAGGAAAAGACTTTGTCGCCTGTCCCCCTTAACACCACAACTCTTGTTTTGTTCTCTTTTTCAATCTCCCTGACAGCATCTCCAAGAGCATAGAGTGCAGCTCCATTCAGTGCATTTTTTTTTTCAGGACGATTAAATATAAGTTTGGTGATGTATCCCCCGTTTTCTCTAATAATGTCTTCTCTGATAATTTCTTGTTTCATAATTACCTTTCTTAAAAACCTGAAATATTACAGACTGACGGATTTTATTTTTTCCGACATGCGTATTTTTCTGGTGCGCATATAAATATAAATAAAACCAAAGGCTGTTAACATGGATATTACAGAAAGAGAAAGCCAGCCTGTAAAATAATTGACTTTATCAACCATATATCCAAACCCGATGGGTCCTGCCACAAGCCCGATATAACCTGCTGTTGCAATTATTCCCATGATTGACCCGGCAAGCTCAGTGCCCGCAAGTTCACCTGCAAGAGTTATATATACCCCGTTCCAGCCCACAATTGTAAAGCCCACCAGTGCGGATAAAAAATAAAAAACATATAAGGATGTTTTTGCTGATATAATTCCAAAGAAAAAAATCGACACGGCGCCGATTATCGACAATATAATCAAAGGCATCAGCCTGTCTCCGTCAAAAAATCTATCACTTGCAATACCCCACCCGATTCTTCCCACAGTTCCGGATACCATTGCAACAGTCAGGCACAGCCCGGCAGTACTAATTGAAAAATTTAATGCTTCCTTAAGATAAAGAACCCAGAAAGTGGTAACGCATACCTGGTTGAAAGTCATAAGGGGAATCAGCAAAATAATGGTAAAAAGCACAGGATTTGAGAGTGTTTTTAATAATGACGCATCTGTTTTTTTTACTTTTGCAGCAGCGGAAACCGGAGCATGGGATTCAGGATGTTCCCTGTAAAAAATAAATACTGCAACAGCCATCAGCAGCATAATCAGGCCGATTGCAAGTACGCCTGTTTTCCAGCCGAATGAAACTGTCATGGCGGGCAGTAATATGGCCACAACAGCGCCGCCTATTGTAACCCCTGCCTGCTTAATACCCATTGCAGTTGCCCTTGTTCTGCTTGTACACCAGTACATAATCCCTTTAATCGATACCTGATTGATCATCCCGTATCCTATGCCGCTTGCAGCAGAACATATAATAATAATGGAAAAAGAGCGGGCAAGAGGCATTATGCAAAAAGAGAACCCCATAATCGAAAGGCAAAAAACAAGCACGATTTTAGCGCCAAGCTTATCCACCAGAAAACCGGATGGAAGCGCAATTATAGTGGCAGACAGATATATGGCAGATGTAATCATACCTATCTGGGTGCAGGTTACATGAAAATCCTGTCTAAAAAAAGGAGCAAGGGGTCCCCATGCATAGGCTCCCATGGACATAACAAGCTGGGCTGACAGAAGAATGCCAACAATAGCCCACATATATTTTTCTAATGTTTCTTTGCTCTCTTTTATTTTGGACATATTTTTTTCTTTTTTATTCCTTGGTATAATTACATGAGACCCGGCAGCCAAAGGCTGATTTGGGGGAATGCCATTAAAAGTATAAGGCCTATTATCTCAACAATAACATAAGGCATTGTTCCCTTCAAAATTGTCTCCATATCCACATCTTTACTTATGCCTGCAAGTGTATACAGATTAAGACCAACCGGTGGAGTTATAACAGCAATATTTATATTGGCTACCATAAGCACCCCAAACCAGATCGGATCCCAGTTCATTGCATACACTGTTGGAAGGAGGATGGGGGTCGTTATCAGTATCATTGAACCTCCGTCCACAAACATTCCAAGCAGAAAAAGCATAAGCTGAATTAATATAAGCTTCATCAAGGGGGATACGTTTATAGAGACAATAAACTCCGCAAACATATCAGGTACCCTCAGCAGGTTTAAAAACTGGGTAAATATTACAGCTCCCACAAAAATTACCAGAATAATCCCTGTTACACGGGCGGAAGTGGTCAGGGTAAGAATAAAGTCCTTAAAACTAAGCTTTCTGTAAATAAAAACAGCAATGGCATAGGCTCCCATTACTCCTATTGCCGCAGATTCAGTTGGAGTGGCAATTCCGAAATACACAGAACCGAGAACCATAAAGATGAGCAGCAATGGCGACCACAGTCTTTTAATGAATCCTGTTATCTCCTTTAAAGTAAGGGGATCATCATGTGTTAAAACTGATGTTTTAAACATTATTTCATGAACCGCTATATAACCGCACATGAGCAGCATCAGCAGTAAACCAGGAAGAATTCCGGCGGTAAAAAGTTCGGCAACGGACACGCCTGCCACTTCACCATAAAGAATAAAAGGAAGGCTTGGTGGAATCAGCATGGCCAGCGCTCCTGGGGCGCAAACAGAACCTGCCGCAAGTTTTGGGGAATAGCCCCGCCTGAGCATTTCCGGCAGGGCAATTACTCCTATGCTTGCCACTGCAGCTATGCTGACTCCGCACATCGCTCCAAATACCGCAGAGGCTAAAACGGTAGCAATGGCAAGACCGCCTGGCAAGCGGCGTAATACTCTACTGAAAGCATTGTATAGATCCGCTCCAATTCCGCTGCGAAATATTATGTCACCCATTAAAATAAAAAGCGGGGCAGCAACAAGAGTAAATTTGGAAACAGATCCGAAAACCGTGGTTTGCAGCAGGGAAAGACCGGCTATACCTCCATTAAGAAAAATCCCCAGTCCGCCGCTAATGCCAAGACATACAAAAACAGGGCAGCCGACCATTAAGAGAATAAGCGCCGCTGTTATGCTGATGGTAATAATCAAGACAACGCTCATATTAATTTTTTTCCTGTGAGTGATTCATTGGGATGATTCCAGGTTATTATGTTTTTAACAGCGTCCACAATATCAATGATCCCCTGGAGCATAAGAAGAATCATTCCAACAGGGATAATAGAATACGGAATATATAAAGGAACTTCAAGCAGGGAGTTTGACATGGATTCATATTTATATGCAGTAATAGTCATTTTTACTGCATTATATAAAAGAACATACGCGAAAAGAACTATGAGTATATAAAAAACAAGATCCACAAAAACACGAATTTTTGGCGGGAACTTTAAATAAAAAAAATCCATCTTAATATGAGCTTTTTCTTTCTGGATTTTGGCAGCGCTTAAAAAAGTGAGGAAAACCAGCATATACTCACTGATTTCCAGAACCCACATGGTTGGGCAGTTAAAAACATATCGCAGAACAACATCATAGGCAATAATCAAGGCAAGAGCTAAGAGCATGAACTCAGAAGCTTTTTCAACAACTGCATATATAAAATTTAAAACAGAAGATTTCATATGATTATATCCTTATGCAACCTGTTTTGTGGACAGGTTTACTATGTTTCATATAATTTTTCCCGCCCACAAACTTTTTTTTGTACGATATTATAAAAAACTTTTTAAAGTCAAGTAGATATATTTATTTATACAGATCAAACGCATATGGATTTTATAAAATTTTCAAATGCGGTTGCCCTGGTTTAACAATAAAGAACTGTTTGTATTTATTCTTTGTATTTGCTAAGAATAGTAAAGATGTCATTCACAAGATGAGGCTAATTTTCTTATTAACAAACAAACCAATCGCGACAAAAGCTGGGACTGGAGGAAAAAATGTTAAACGGCGGTCATTTTTTAATTCAATCTGTAACCCCTGAGCAGATTTTTACACCTGAAGAGTTTACAAAGGAACATAATGCAATCTCAAAAGCAGTAAAAGACTTCGTTACAGGAGAACTTGTCAGCAGAGGTGAAGAGATCGAAAAAATTAATTATGAGCTTTCCAGAGAGTTGATGCTAAAGGCCGGTGAGCTTGGGCTTCTTTCTGCGGATATCCCGGAAGAGTTTGATGGAATGGAGTTAGACAAGATAAGTTCTGCTCTTATTTCTGAAAGATTTGGTGAGGGTGGCGGGTCATTCACCTTGACTGAATTGAACCATACAGGAATAGGCACGCTTCCGGTGGCTCTTTTCGGGACAGATGAACATAAAAAAAAATATCTTCCAGGTCTTGCGTCCGGTGAATTAATAGGAGCCTTTGGACTAACAGAGCCTGAAGCCGGATCTGATGCATTGAATGCAAAAACCACTGCCGAATTGAGTGAAGACGGTAAATATTATGTTTTAAACGGGACAAAAGCATTTATTACAAATGCCGGATTTGGAGATCTTATTTTTACAATGGCAAAGGTGGACGGTAAATATTTCACCTGTTTTATTGTGGAAATGGATTCTGAAGGTATTTCGCTGGATGAAGAAGAAGATAAGATGGGGGTAAAAGGTACATCCACATGTTCGGTTATATTTAAAGACGTTAATGTTCCCGTGGAAAATGTCATAGCCGGTGTGGGCAAGGGGCATGTCATAGCCTTAAATGCTTTAAATATGGGCAGATTTAAAGTTGGTGCTATATGTATAGGTAATGCCAAAAATGCCTTTGGTGAAGCAGTAAGATATTCAAAGCAAAGGGTTCAGTTTGGTGTTTCAATTTGCGAATTCGGTCTGATCAAGGAAAAAATTGCCGACATGGGGATCCTGTTATTTGCCGGTGAAAGCATGATATACCGAACGGCTGATCTGCTTCAGAAAAAAATATATGCTCCTGAAAACAGCCAGGACGATATCGGCTTAAGAACTGCAAAATCCCTTGAAGAGTACCTTGTTGAATGCTCCATTATGAAAATATTTGGAACTGAAGCCCAGGATTTTGTAGTTGATGAAGCTGTCCAGATTTTTGGCGGGTACGGATATATTCACGGCAACCCTGCAGAACTTGCTTACAGAAATTCCAGACCAAACAGGATATGGGAAGGGTCAAATGAAATTAACAGGATCGTTATCACAAGCACTCTGACAAAACGGGCTGATAAGGGAGCCTTTGATTTAGCATCATCATTTAATGATGTTTCAGGAAAACTTGAAAAAGCCGAATCTGTTACAACAGACATGCCGGATAATCTTGATGCCCAGGCAAAAATGCTTGAGTCTGCTAAAATGCTCACTGTCTTTGTCATGGAAAAAGCTCATGTCAAACATGGAAAAGGTTTAAAAAATGAGCAGGAAGTAACAGGAACAATCAGCGACATGGTTATTGCAGTTTACTCAATTGAAAGCTCCATACTAAGGGCCATCAAGATGCTTAAAGGCAAAAAGCCTTCAAAGGCTGATATTCCTGTTAAAATGTGCAAGGTTCTTGTGAACAGCTCAATGGAAAAAATGGCAGGCATGGCTAAAAAATGTTTGATCGCATGCGAAGAAGGGGAGCAGTTAACCAAAGATTTAAATATTGTCAAAAAAGTCACATCTGCTCCGGCTGTGAACACAATAGACTTAAGGCGCGATATTTCCGCATATTTTATACGCAAAGGCAGGTACACTATTTAGTAGGGGCAGAATCTATTTCTGCCCTGTAGCATTTTGGCGGACATGGAATCCAGATGGGGCGGATATGGAATCCGCCCCTACGGTGGTGATTTCAATGATTCTGTAAATATGGTTTGGCATAATTACAAATTCATGTAATCCATTTCTTGTTTATGTTTCTTATGCTTATGTAAAATAGAATTGCACAAAAGCATGTAATGATAAAAAAATCCAAACTAAACGGCATCATATTCTTTTTATTGATAGCACCATGAAGAATATCAGCACCGTATGTTAGTGGTAACAGGTAGGACAACGGTCGTAGAAACACCGGAAGAGAGTCAATGGGAAAAAACAGACCACAGAGAAATATCATGGGAAAACGGAAAAAATTTGAAAAAGTCTGAGCTTCAAAAACCTCGCTGACAGAGACTGCTATAAAGAGCCCAAGAAATGTTGAAACAATTGCAATCAATATGATGCCCGGCAATACTATTATCCATGAAATATTAGAGAGATCTGTTAGAAATAAAGCAAGAATAATGGGAACAACAGCGTTGGCTGAACCGAATAAGATTGCCCCTGCCGTCTTGGCCAGCATAAGAAGTTCCAGGGAAACAGGTGCAAGAAGTAAACGTTCGAATGACCGATTCTTTTTCTCAAATGTGATTGTTACTGCAAGCATGGAGGTTGTACCGAACAGAACAGACATTGCAATCACGCCTGGAAGCAGTGCCGGAATGCTTTCCGAACCACTACCCGATTTGATAAAAAACATGCTTGTCCAGGCCACAGGAAAAACCAGCCCCCAACTGATGTTTGGCGGTTTGAGATAATAAGCTCGCATGTCTTTTAATAGAATGTTCCAGAAAGGGAGCCATTTTTTCATGCTGCACCGCCTTTTTTCTCGGTTTCTTTTCTCAAGGTGTTTGCTTCAATGCCGGTGATCCTCACAAATACATCTTCAAGTGATGGGCTTAAACGCCGGGCCTCTGTAACTTCAGCGTTATGATCTTCAATAAACCGAAAGAGCGGGCTAAGGCGGATGGGCTCTGCAGACTCAACGCGTAGCTGCTCGTCAGAAACAGGTTGAAACTCAAAATGAGGAAAGGCGCCGGCAAGCTCGCTGCATAGAGCCTTTGCCGAATTCAAGACAGAAATCAACATCACTTTCCTTTGCTGTTCCGGCTGTAAAAGATTTTTGACAGTGTCGATACGCACGATCTGACCTTTGACGATGAAAGCGATACGTTCACACAGCCTTTCTGCCTCTTCGATGTAGTGTGTTGTAAGAAAGATTGTCGTTCCTGTATGGTGAAGATCGGCGATAAGCTGTCTAATCCGACGGGCACTGGCCACATCAATGCCGGTTGTTGGTTCATCAAGGAACAGAATCTGCGGATTATGAATAATGCCGGCTGCAATTGCAAGTTTTCGTTTCATGCCCTTGGAGTAAGCGGCAAATTTCCGATCTGCTGCTTCCTTTAGTCCGAATGTTTTCAGCAATTCTTCGGCCCGTATTTGTCGATCTTTTTTACGAATACCGTAAAGTGAGGCACAAAAACAGAGATTATCAAAACCCGACAGCTCGGGATAAAGGTTACTTTCGTCGGGGACAACACCGATCATATGCTGGGCCGCTTTTGGATTTTTGGTACACTCCTGACCTGCGACTCGGATAGTTCCCGAATCCGGCCTGGATAGGCCAGTAAGCATATTAATAGTAGTGGTTTTACCTGCTCCATTAGGACCAAGAAAACCGAAAAGCTCTCCCTG